>NZ_CDRNDK010000141.1:0-13997 GCF_977012225.1 Planomonospora algeriensis
GGGGCAGCCGCCTTCCCCGGCGGCGGCGTCGACCCGGAGGACGGCGGCCCGGTCGCCGCCGCGCTGCGCGAGGCCGAGGAGGAGACCGGCCTGGACCCGGCGGGCGTGCACGTGGTCGGGACCATGCCCGAGCTGTACATCTGGCGCAGCGACAACCGGGTGACCCCGGTGATCGGCTGGTGGCACACGCCCAGCGCCGTGCACGCGGCCTCGCCCGACGAGGTGGAGTCGGTGGAGCGGGTGCCGGTAGCCGAGCTGGTCGACCCGGCCAACCGGCTCGTCCTGAGCCATCCGAGCGGTTACGCCGGCCCGGCGTTCCGGGTGCGGGGGCTGCTGGTCTGGGGGTTCACGGCGGGCGTGCTCGACGGGGTGCTCTCCGTCTCGGGCTTCGAGCGGCCGTGGGACCGCTCACGGGTCGAGGAGGTGCCTCCCGAGGTCATGGATCTCGCCTCCCGGGGATGAGGCGTCCCGGAGCCCGGTGACGGCGTCGTCCGTGGACCGCTCGCGCGTCGGCCGTGCGTTGTCCGTGGGCCACTCGCGCGTCGGCCGTGCGTTGTCCGTGGGCCACTCGCGCGTCGCTCGTACGCCGTCCGTGGACCGCTTGCGCGCCGGCCGTACGCCGTTCGTGTGCCGTCTGCGCCTCGGCGGTGAAGCGGCTACGCGCCGCCGCCCACCAGGCTCATTCCCAGGCAGGCCCAGTCGGCGACGTCCTCGTCGGAGTCGTGCGCCAGGCGGCGCAGCGCGACCAGGCCGGCGGGGTCGGGCGGGCTGCCCATGATGTTCGGCAGGGCGTAGGCGGCGCCGTACCGGACGCCGGCGTCGGGATGCCCGGCCAGCTCGATCACCGAGGGCAGCGCGCGGCGGTCGCGCAGGTGGCCGAAGGCGATCAGCACCGAGTAGAGCACCATCGGGTCGTCCTCGCCGGCGGCGAGGAGGCGCAGGACCGGCAGGCTCCGGTCGGTGAAGCCGAGCCGCCCGAGGATGTCGACGCCGAGCATGCGCTCGGCCGTGGTGGCGCCCTCGCACAGCCGCCGAGCGGCGGTGAAGGTCTCCAGATCGCCCCGTTCCTGCAGCTGGGCGATCGCCTTCCAGCGGATCGCCCCGTCATGGTCCGGATCTCTCAGTGCCGTCTCGATCAGTGACGCGACGGACACCGGCCCCCCGATCGTTGCCATAGTGCAACGATAGCCACAACGGAGCTCGGAGAAGGGCTACGCGCGCGGGGCGGTGGCTGGATACCGTAAAGGGGTGAACGGCGATCTCCTCGACCTTGTCCTGATCGCCCTCATGGTGGCCTTCGCGGTGTCGGGATACCGGCAGGGGTTCATCATCGGGGCCATGAGTTTCGTGGGGTTCGTCGGCGGGCTGCTGCTCGGCGTCTTCATCGCCCCGCCGATCGCCGGCGCCGTGGTCGACGGCGACACCGAGCAGGCGCTGCTCGCCATCGTGATCGTCTTCCTCACGGCCATCATCGGCCAGTTCGCGTCGTCGACGATCGGCGCGGTGATCCGCAGCCACGTCACCTGGGAGCCCGCCAAGGTGGTCGACGCGGTCGGCGGCACGTTCGCCAGCGCGCTGGCGGTGCTGATCGGCACCTGGTTCATCGGCAGCCTGATCGCCTCGTCCCAGTTCACGCTGATCAGCGAGCAGGTGCACAAGTCGCTGCTGCTGGGCACCGTCGACGACGCGATGCCGCAGGCGGCCAAGGACATCCAGAACCCGATCAAGGACTTCATCGACAAGTCGGGCTTCCCCAAGGTGTTCGACGGCATCGGGGGCGGACGCCTCGTCGAGGTGGCTCCGCCCGACCAGGGCGTGCTGAAGGGCAACCCGCGGCTGGAGCGGGCCCGCAGGAGCATCGTCAAGGTCCAGGGCGTCGCCTCGAGCTGCCGCAAGCACATCGAGGGCACCGGGTTCGTCTACGCCCAGAACAAGATCATGACCAATGCCCACGTGGTCGCCGGCGTCGACCAGGACCTGCAGATTATCGACCACCGCGGTGACTCGCGTCCGGCCAGGGTCGTGCTCTACAACCCCGACAGGGACATCGCGGTCCTGCACGTCCCCGGGCTCGACCTGCCGATCCTGCGCTTCTACGCCGGAGAGGTCGAGACGGGCGACGACGCGATCATCGCGGGGTTCCCGCACGGGCAGGGTTTCACGCCCAATGAGGCCCGCATCCGGGTACGGCACAAGGCCCAGGGCACTGACATCTACGAGCGCAACAGCGTGGTCCGCGACGTCTACGCGATCCGCGGCCTGGTCCGCCAGGGCAACTCCGGCGGGCCGTTGCTCACCCCCGACGGCCGGGTCTACGGCGTCGTCTTCGCCGCGGCCCTCGACCAGCAGGAGACGGGCTACGTCCTGACCGCCAGCGAGGTCGCCCCGGACGCCGAGGACGGATCCCGTCTGCTCAACCGGGTCGGCACCCAGGAGTGCGACCACTGACTCCGCGCCCTGGCCCGGTGATCGGCTCGGCCCCGGTGATGCCCCGCTCGGGCCTCCTCACCGAGGGGCCGGACCCCTCCCGGCCCTCCTGACCCCCGCAGGGCCCTTCACAGCAGGGCTCCAGCAGGGCCTCTCACCGCAAGGCTCCTCACAACAGGGCCTTGATCCCGGCGATCGCCTCCGCCGGGTCCGGTTCCGCCGATCCTGCCAGCTCCCGGGCGGTCCGGGCGATCTCCGGGTACGGCGGGCCGTACCCGGAGATCCGGGCGGCGCCGCGCGTGAGCAGCGCCGAGGCCCCGCGCCGGTTGCCCCGCTGGAGATGGGTGAGGCCGACGCAGATCTGCGCCAGCCCCTGCCAGAGCTCGCGCTCGTCCGCCGGGCCGGTCTTCCAGCGGGCCTCCAGCACCTCGTGAGCGTGGAAGGGGCGGTTCTCAGCGAGCAGCCGGCGCGCCTCGGCGAGGGCTTCGGCCGCGTCCGGCGCGTAGTCGTCGGGGACACGCTCCACGCCCTCGGCCCCGCGCGGCAGCGGGCGGCCGAACATGTCGCGCGGCCGCTGGTTGCGCGCCCGGCCATCGGGGTCGCGGTCGCGGGGGATCGGAGCCGCGGAGTCGCGGGGGCCCGCCGGGCCGGGTCCGTCGGGGTCGCGGTCGCGGGGGATCACCGGTCGGGCTCCGGGTCGGCCAGCCAGTCGATCAGCTCGGCGTCGAACTCCGCGGGCCGCTCCTCGTGCGGGAAGTGCCCGGCGCCCTCCATCAGGCGCCACCGGTAGGGGGCGATCACGTGGCGGCCGGAGCCCTGGGCGGTGCGCGGCAGCATCCGCCGGTCGAGGGCGCCGTGCAGGTGCAGCGTGGGCGTCTCGATCCCGGTCCGCATGCTCCTGGCGTACCGCAACCCGTCCGGGCGGAGCTGGGATCGGGCGAACCAGCGGTGGTACTCCAGCGCGCAGTGGGCGACGTTGAGGATGCCGAAGGCCTCCCGGTAGGTCCGGGCCACCTCCTCCTCCGGCCAGGCGGGCCCCGACCAATCGTCCAGCAGCCTGCCCACCAGGGCGGCGCCGTGGGCGGTCAGCCGCCGCTCGGGCAGGAACGGCAGCTGGAAGCCGAACGCGTGGGCGCTCGCCCGCAGCTGGCCGAAGGGGTCGGAGCGCAGCGCGGAGCGGAGCCGCAGCGGGTGCGGGGCCGAGACCGCCGCCAGCCGCCGGACCGTCTTCGGGTCGAGCGCGGCCATCGTCCAGGCGATCAGGCCGCCCCAGTCGTGGCCGACGACGATCGCACCGGTCTCGCCCAGCGCGCGGATCAGACCGGTCGCGTCGGCGGCCAGGGCCGGCAGGTCGTAGCCGCGCGGCGGCTTGTCGCTGGCGCCGTAGCCGCGCAGGTCCACGGCGACGGCGCGGTAACCCGCGGCGGGCAGGGAGGCGAGCTGGTGACGCCAGCTCCACCAGAACTGGGGGAACCCGTGCAGCAGCAGCACCAGGGGGCCCTCGCCGGCCTCCACGATGTGGAAGCGGGTGCCGCGGGCGTGCACGGAGCGGTGGGTCCATGGGCCCTCGATGAGGACCGCGGACTCGTCTGGTCGGCTCACTGGTCCGGTTTCACCGACTCTCGGGGGTCGCCGGGCTTCCCGGCGGAGGGGGAGGGGACGGGGGCGGGGGACGAACCGGAGAGCTCGCTCTCGCCGCTCTTGATGGTCTTGAGCGAGCGGAGCGTCCGCTTCATCCCGGTCAGGCCCTTGAGCCGCCGGACACCGACGAGGACCAGCAGGCCCGCCACGACCAGGTAGAAGAGGGTGACGGTCGCGAAGGCCCAGCCCTCCGCCCAGTCGAACACGCCCACCAGGGCGTAGGCGATGGCGAAGGATGCGAGGATCAGGCACAGGTGGGCCATGAACGCCGCGGCGGCGAACAGTCCCGCCGCCAGGCCGACGCGCTTGGCGTCGAACCGCAGCTCGGCCTTGGCCAGTTCGATCTCGGCTCGGACCAGGGTGGAGATGTGGCTGCTGGCCGCGGCGACCAGCGAGCCCAGGGACTCCTCCTGCGGCTCCGTGGCCGGATTGTGCGTCATGAACGATCTCCTATCGAGCGCCGATGCCAACATCATCCTGCGCGTTGGGGTTTCTGCGCACGCGCGCCTCGGGCAGAGCCGCCGGCGGCGGCACGGCGGTGAGGTCCGTCGCGGGCACGTCCGCGGTCACCGTGTCCGACCTCTCCGGATCATCGCCGAAGGCCGGGCCGGCGATGAGCAGCGACACGGTGGACCCGATCCCGGACGGTATCGGCGCCGCGGCCCCGTCCCGCCGGTGCGGTTCACCGGAGAGTCTGGCCAATCCGGATCGCGGGGACGGCCGCGCCCCGCCGAAGACCCGGAGGAACTTTCCGGTGGCCGGCCGGTTCGGCGGGGGAGGGCCTCGGCCGACCGGCGGGCGCGGCGGGAGGCGGGCCGGAACGGCGGGATCTCGGCGACACGGCACATGGGTCTCCCGGGAAGCGCGTTCGGGGAGGGCCTGTTCCCTCCCGCGCCGACCAGACTTCCCGGCACTCCTGGCCACCAGCCTATACGGAGTCGATTAACCGGATATTTCGCGACAATCCCATACGGCGCGGCGGGCGAGGCCTCGAAGACCCGCGCCCGCCGCGCCGGGACGGATCCCCGGCGCGGTGGGGACCCGTCCCGGAGGGGGTCAGTCCTCGCTCTTGGCGCTGGGCAGTTTCTCGGAGATGAGGTTCATCACCGTGCTGTCGGCCAGGGTGGTGACGTCGCCGACGCTGCGGTTCTCCGCCACATCGCGGAGCAGGCGCCGCATGATCTTGCCCGAGCGGGTCTTCGGCAGCTCGGGGACCACCAGGATCTGCCGGGGCTTGGCGATCGGGCCGAGGGTCTTGGCCACGTGGGCGCGGAGCTCGGCGGCGATGTCCGCGCCCTCCTCGGCGCCGCCGCGCAGGATCACGAACGAGACGATGGCCTGGCCGGTCACCGGGTCGGTCGCGCCGACCACGGCCGCCTCGGCGACCTTCGGGTGGGAGACCAGGGCCGACTCCACCTCGGTGGTGGAGATGTTGTGGCCCGAGACGAGCATGACGTCGTCGACGCGGCCCAGCAGCCAGATGTCGCCGTCCTCGTCCTTCTTGGCGCCGTCGCCCGCGAAGTACACGCCCTCGAAGCGGGACCAGTAGGTGTCGATGTAGCGCTGGTCGTCGCCCCAGATCGTGCGGAGCATCGACGGCCACGGGTCGCGGATGGCGAGGTATCCGCCGCCGCCGTTGCCGACGCCGTTGCCCTGGTCGTCGACCACCTCGGCGGTGATACCGGGCAGCGGGCGCATGGCGGCGCCCGGCTTGCCGCTGGTCACACCGGGGAGCGGGCTGATCATGATGGCGCCGGTCTCGGTCTGCCACCAGGTGTCCACGACCGGGGTGCGGCCCGCGCCGATGTGCTCGCGGTACCAGACGTAGGCCTCGGGGTTGATCGGCTCGCCGACGCTGCCCAGGATCCGCAGGGACGACATGTCGTACTTGGCGGGGATGTCGTCGCCCCACTTCATGAACGTGCGGATCGCGGTCGGGGCGGTGTAGAGGATCGTGACCCCGTACTTCTGCACGATCTCCCAGAAGCGGCCGCGGTGCGGGGTGTCCGGGGTGCCCTCGTAGATGACGCTGGTCGCGCCGTTGGCGAGCGGTCCGTACACGATGTAGGAGTGCCCGGTCACCCAGCCGATGTCGGCGGTGCACCAGTAGACGTCGGTCTCGGGCTTGAGGTCGAAGACCGCGTGGTGGGTGTAGGCGGTCTGGGTCAGATAGCCGCCGGTGGTGTGCAGGATGCCCTTCGGCCGGCCGGTCGTGCCGCTGGTGTAGAGGATGTAGAGCGGGTGCTCGGAGTCGTGCGGGACCGGGGCGTGCTCGGTGCTCTGGCGCTCCACCAGGTCGTGCCACCAGACGTCCTTGCCGGTCCAGTCCACCTCCTGGCCGGTCCGGCGGACCACGAGCACGTGCTCGATGCCGGGGCACTCCTTGACCGCCTCGTCCACGGTCGGCTTGAGGGCACTGGGCGCGCCGCGGCGGTAGCCGCCGTCGGCGGTGACCACGATCTTGGCGTCGGCGTCCTTGATCCGGCCGCTGAGCGCGGTGGCGGAGAAGCCGCCGAAGACGACGGAGTGGATCGCGCCGATGCGGGCGCAGGCGAGCATCGTGATCGGCAGCTCGGGGATCATCGGCATGTAGATCGCGACCCGGTCGCCCTTGCCGACGCCCAGCTCGGTCAGGGCGTTCGCCGCCTTGCCGACCTCCCGCTGGAGGTCGGCGTAGGTGATCGTGCGGGTGTCGCCCTCGGGCTCGCCCTCCCAGTGGTAGGCGATCTTGTCGCCGCGCCCCGCCTCGACGTGGCGGTCGACGCAGTTGTAGGCGACGTTCAGCTCGCCGCCGACGAACCACTTGGCGAAGGGCGGGTTCCACTCCAGGGTGGTGTCCCAGCGCCTGGACCAGCTCAGCCGCTCGGCCTGCCTGTCCCAGAACGCCAGCCGGTCGGCCTCCGCCTCGGTGTAGGCCTGCTCGGTCACGTTCGCGGCCGCGGCCAGTTCGGCGGGAGGAGCGAACCGCCGGGTCTCGCTCAGCAGGTTCGACAGCGTCTCCTGGGGCTCACGCGGTTCGGAACCAGGGGTCTCCGGGGCCACTACGCACTCCTTACTCGTACTGCTCATCGGCTTCGGATGTGTCCCACTTCACCAGGGTGGAGCCGTCCGCCACAAGAGGTCTAGACAGGTCTGTACCAAGCGGATGCAAGGGACGTCCCGGTTCGTATGGGCTCAGGGGTGGATAAGAGGGTCCGTGGAAGCGGTCGATCCCGACACTAGGAACGGAGGGCACGGCGTTCCACGGGCCCCGGCGGGGTGCTGCGCCGGATGGCGCCATATGTTCGGTGAACGGTCCGGCGCCGCGTTCCGGCGACAGGCGCACGGCGCGGTCCGCGGTTTGTTGACCGGCCGGTAGGGTCGGGAACCGTGAGCGACCCATTGGCTGTCATCGCCGAGCTGCCGGGAGTGTCCGAGGCCGTGGCCGACGTGCGCAAGGCCGTGGACCGGCTCTACGGGCATCGCGTGCTGCGGCGCAAGAGCCCGGAGGTGTCGGCCAGGTCGGCCCTGCGGGGGGCCCGCGCGTCCGCCGCGCTGGAGGGGGCCGACATCCCCTTGGAGGCGATCCCTGAGACCGCCGACCCCGTCGTCCAGGGCGCACTGCGCGTCTCGGCCGAGCTCGGCGGGCTCGGCCGCACCTGGCGTACGGCGCCGCGGCAGGTGCTGGCCAGGCTGCACACCTTGGCCGCGGCCGGCCTCACCGAGGACCTCGGCCGGCCCAGGGCCACCGAGACGGCACCGGATCTGCTCGGGGTGGGCGCCGCACCGGGAGCCGAAGCGACGGTGGCCCGGGTGGACGGGCTGGTCGGCCTGGTGACGGCCGACTCCAAGGCGCCCGCGCTGGTACTGGCCGCCATCGTGCACGCGGAGCTGGCCGTGCTGCGGCCGTTCGGCACGGCGGACGGAATCGTCGCGAGAGCCGCGGAGCGGCTCACACTGGTGGAGTTCGGGCTGGACCCGAAGTCGCTGGCGGCGGTGGAACTGGGTCACCTGGAGCTCGGGCCCGCCTACGGGGATGGTCTGCGGGCCTATCTGACCGGCACCCCCGACGGGATCACGGCCTGGGTACGGCACTGCGCCGCGGCGGTCACGCTCGGGGTGCGCGAGGCCACGGCGATCTGTGAGGCCATGCAGCGGGGCTGACCCGGACGGGCCCGGTGCGGTGGCCCGGTGCAGGATCTGCGACGGTCCCGGTGCGGTCCCGGTGCGGTCCCGGTGCGGTCCCGGTGCGGTCCCGGTGCGGTGCGGGCTGCGGATCGGCGTGATGCGGGCCGGGTGCGGAGAGGCCTGGTCGCTGAGGTTGCGGACATGAAGCGTGAAAAGCGGACGGCGCCCCTTTGCGGGGCGCCGTCGCCTGCACGTCTCACCTGGTTACCAAGCGTGCACCTGTATTCGTCGAAACGGGGCAAGCCCGTGTCGACGCGCCTCCCGCGGCTGGTCGCGCGTGGGTACCTGGTGGCCGTGCGCGGACACTGGGTCCGTGAAACCTTTGTATGACGGATTCCGGCTGATGGGAACCCCCAGGACCAAGACCTTTACGGATTCCGGAACGTTTGGGATGAACCATCCCGAATGCTCCCAGGCGTCGCGCTGGGGAAGAGAGGCCCTGTCGCGAAGGGGGGCCGGCGCTCAATCGATGATCACTATCCGTGATCATCGAAGGGTGGCGAAGAAGGGCGTCCTCGGTTTCGGCCCTGCCATCGAGTCCTTAATGCGGAGATAGCGGAGAAACCCGAAAATTTCTTCTCGACGGGGCCTGAGAGCATGGGGCACGATACGGTTGTCTTCCTCTGGACCGGAGCGACTACACGTGGTCGGTTCTGCGGATCCCTTGCCCTGACAGGACCGCCGTTGAAAGCCTTCCTCTGAAACGGGACCGGCTCTACCCCCCCCCAGAGCCGGACCGCTAGGCGACCCCCGCTATCCCCCCCAGCGGGGTCGCCCCCTTTTCAGGTACTCGTCCCCGGGCGTTCTCCACGGAGTCGGCCCCGGACGGTCGTCCACAGGCGATGAAGACTGCCGGACGGTCGTCCACAGAGCAGGATTCGAGGGCTCGGGCGGAGCGGATCCCCCTGGAAGGTGGGTCTCCCACCTTCCAGGGAGGCATCTTGGACCGCCCGCTGGTCATCACCGAGGACCACGACCTGCTCGACGACCTGCTGCGCGTCGCCGCGGCCGCCGGAGCGGAGCTCGACGTCGCGCATGCGCCCGCACACGCCCGGCCCTACTGGAGCCGGGCCCCGATGGTGGTCGTCGGCAGCGATGCCGCCGACGCCATGGCGGCGACCGGACCACCGGCCCGGCACCGGGTCATGCTGGTCACGCGCGATCCCGGTGATCCCGACACCTGGCGTAAGTGCGTCGCGGTCGGTGCCCAGGCCGTGCTGGAGCTCCCCGCGGCCGAGCGTCGGCTGGCCGACGAGTTCGCCGACGTCGCGGAGCCCGCCACGAGAGCCGGGCAGGTCGTCTGCGTCATCGGTGGGCGCGGCGGGGCCGGAGCCAGCGTGCTCGCCGCCGGGCTCGCCCTGACCTCGGCCCGCAGGTGTCGGCGGACCCTCCTCGTCGACGCCGATCCGCTCGGCGGCGGGCTCGACCTCCTGCTCGGTCAGGAGGAGGCCGAGGGCGCCCGCTGGTCCGACCTGGTCGCCAGGGAGGGCAGGGTCAGTTTCACCGCTCTCCAGGCGGCGCTGCCCACCTTCTCCGAGCTGACTCTGCTCTCCTTCCACCGCGGCGAGGCCGAGCCCATCCCGGCCGAGGCGATGCGCTCGGTCCTCGACGCGGGTCAACGCGGATTCGACCTCGTGGTCGTCGACCTCCCGCGCGCTCCCGACCCGGCCGCGGTGGAGGCCCTGAGCCGGGCGGCCACCGCGCTGCTGGTCGTCACCGCGGACGTGCGCGGCGTCCTCGCCGCGGCCCAGGTGCTCACGGGGATCCGCGGGCACACCGGGGAGATCCAGGCGGTCGTCCGGAGCGGAGTCCTGGAGGACGAGGTGGTCACCGCCTCCCTCGGCACACCGTGCGCCGGAAGCCTGCCCGACCAACCCCGCCTCATGAGCGCGCTGAACCGGGGGGACATCCCCCCGATCGGCCGGCGAACCGCTCTGGGCCGGTTCTGCCGGACGTTCCTGGACTCCCTGGCCGGGGTCCGCATGGCCGGAGCCGGGACGTGAACCGGGTCCCGCCCGCCACCGCGGCCTCGCCCGAACTGGTCGAGGCGGTCCGGATACGGCTGGCGCGGGCCGGTGTCGAGCCCAGCGCCGCGCACGTCACCGCCGCGCTCCGGGCCGAGCGGGCGACGCTGGGTGACGCCGAGATCCTGGCGGTGGCCAGGGCTCTGTGCGCGGATCTGATCGGAGCCGGTCCACTGGAACCGCTGCTGGCAGAACCGGAGGTGACCGACGTGCTGGTGAACGGCCCGCGCGAGGTGTGGATCGATGACGGCGCCGGCCTGCGCCGGACCCAGGTGGCCTTCCCCGACGAGGAGGCGGTCCGGAGGCTCGCGCAACGGCTGGCGTCGGCCGCGGGGCGTCGCCTCGACGATGCCTGCCCCTACGTGGACGCCAGGCTGGCTGGCGGAGTCCGGCTCCACGCCGTGCTGCCCCTGGTGGCCCCTGGCGGCACCTGCCTGTCCCTGAGGCTCCCGCCGCGCCGCACGTTCACCCTTCCCGACCTCGCCGAGGCGGGGACGATCGGGCCCGATGCCGTTCCGGTGCTCACCGCGATGATCGAGTCCCGGCTCGCCTTCCTGGTCTCAGGCGGTACGGGCACGGGGAAGACGACCCTGCTGTCCGCGCTGCTCTCCCTGGCGGACCACGGCGATCGCCTGCTCTTGGTCGAGGACTCCGCGGAGCTGCGACCCGTGCACCCCCACGTCGTGCGTCTGGAGTCGCGCCCGGCCAACATCGAGGGCGCAGGGGGAGTCGGCCTGCGTGATCTGGTCCGTCAGGCGCTGCGGATGCGCCCGGACCGCCTCGTCGTCGGCGAGGTCCGCGGGGCGGAGGTCGTCGACCTCCTGGCCGCGCTGAACACCGGGCACGAAGGGGGATGCGGCACGCTGCACGCCAACACGGCGGCCGACGTCCCCTCCCGGCTGGAGGCCCTCGCCTGTGCCGCGGGTCTCAGCAGGGAGGCGGTCCACAGCCAGATCGCCTCGGCACTGGACGCCGTCGTCCACCTCGTCCGCGACCATGCCGGCGGCCGCCGCCGGGTGGCGGAGATATGCATGATGGCGCGCCACCCGTCGGGCCTGGTCCGGGCCGAACCGGCGCTCACCTTCACTCCGGACGGTCAGGTGGTCCGCGGCCCGGGGCTGCCCGCCCTGGCGGCCCGTGTTCCCGGCGTCCTTCCGCGGTCGTGATCGTGGACATGACCGCCGTCCCGGCCGTCGCCGCTCTGCTCCTCGCGGGGTCGACCGCCTGGTTGTGGACGGGACCGGATCCGGCGGCCGCCCGGCTACGGCGGCTTCGGCGTCCACCGGGACCACGACGGTACGGCTCCGCCGGGCCGCGCTCCTCCCCGAGGTGGCCTGCCCGCCGTTCCCGGCCGTCCCGGAGCGCGGCGGCCTGGCGGGCGGCCTCTCTGGAACTCTGCCAGGGACTGGCCGCCGAACTGGCCGCCGGCCGGACCGCGCACGAAGCATTGATCCGGGCGGGAGCGGCGGTGACGTTCCCCGACCCGATGGCACTCCGTTCCCTGATCGCGGCGGCGCGGGACGGCGGGGACGTCCCGGCGACCCTGCTGGCCGCCGCACCGGAGCGGGGAGGCGAAGGGCTCAGGAGACTGGCCGCTTGCTGGCAGGCAGGGGTGACCGTCGGCGGAGGGCTCGTCATCCTCGTCGATCGGGTGGCGGTCTCCCTCAGAGAGGCCGAAAGCCATCGCCAGGACGTCGCGGCTCAGCTCGCCGGTCCGCGCGCGACGGCCCGGCTGCTCGCGGGACTTCCGGTCCTGGGTCTGTCGATGGCGGCGGGACTGGGCATGCGCCCCCTCGACTTCTTGTTCGGTGGTCCGGTGGGAACGGCCTGTCTGGTGCTCGGCGTCGCTCTCGACGGCTGCGGCCTGTGGTGGACCCGGCAGCTCGTCGCCCGAGCCGAACGTGCCTGAACCTCCGGTGGGGCCGGAGGGAGAGAGGAACACATGGGTGTGATGAACGCTCTGGCGGCCGGGACGCCGACCGCCGTGCTCACCGCCGCCGCGGTCTGGATGTGGACGTCGCCCGCCGATCCGGTCCGCCGGCTCCGGCGGGCACGTCCGCATCCTCCGCTTCCCTTGCGTCCCTTGCTCCCGGCGCACTCCTCTGCGGGTGGGAATCACCTCCGCGAGAGCGGATCCGGCGGCACCGGGCGGCCGGGGGCGGGGGCGGGGGCGGATCAGTCTGCGGACACGCCGGGATGGTACTTGGGCAGGCGGACGCTCACCTTCGTCCCGGCGCCCCGGCCGGTCTCCACCACCAGGCCGTACTCGTCGCCGTAGACCTGGCGCAGCCGCTCGTCCACGTTGGCCAGGCCCACTCCCCCGGTCCCCGACCGCGCGTCGGCGTCACCGGCCAGGATGCGGCGGAGCCGGTCGGGGTCCATGCCGACCCCGTCGTCCTCGACGCTGATCCGGCACTCGGCCCCGGCGTCCTCGGCGAGGATGGAGATCCGGCCCACGCCGGGCTTGCTCTCCAGGCCGTGCCGTACGGCGTTCTCCACCAGGGGCTGCAGACACAGGAACGGCACCGCCACCGCGAGCACCTCGGGCGCGATCCGGAGCGTGACCTGGAGCTGGTCGCCGAAGCGGGCGCGCTCCAGGGTCAGGTAGCGGTCGATGGAGCGCAGCTCCTCGGCGAGCGTGGTGAACTCCCCGTGCCTGCGGAAGGAGTAGCGGGTGAAGTCGGCGAACTCCAGCAGCAGCTCCCGGGAGCGGTCGGGGTCGGAGCGGACGAAGCTCGCGATCGTGGTCAGCGAGTTGTAGATGAAGTGCGGGGAGATCTGCGCGCGCAGCGCCCGGACCTCGGCCTCCATCAGCCGCGTCCGGGATCGGTCGAGCTCGGCCAGCTCCAGTTGCGAGTTCACCCAGTTCGCCACCTCGTGGGCGGCGCGGACCAGGCCCGCGGAGGCGTGGCCGCCGTAGGCGGCCAGCGAGCCCACCACCCGGCCGTCGGTGGTGAGCGGCACCACGACGGCGAACCGGATCGGGCACTCGGGCAGGTCGCAGGAGACGATCTCCGGTCCCAGCACCTGGGTCCGGCCGTCGGCCAGGGTCTTGCCGGCGTGCTCGAAGGCCTCGCGGGCGTGGTGGTCCCCCTCGCCGTCGTAGACCAGCAGCCGCTGCTCGTCGGCGATCGCCAGCGCCGGTGAGCCGAGCAGCGCGCGCAGGTGCCGGGAGGCCTTCTGGGCTCCCGCCTCGGTCAGCCCGGCCCGCAGCGGCGGGGCCGCGAGCGAGGCGGTGTGCAGGGTCTCGAAGGTGGCCCGCTCGGCGGGGCTGCTGCCCAGCTCCCGCCGTCCGCGCAGCACCCGCCAGAGCACCAGGGCGGGCACTCCGACCAGGGCGACGACCAGCAGCACGGCCACGACGGGTTCCACGCCCCGGACCCTATCCGTCCCCGACCGTGCCGGGCACCGTCTCCCCTGTCCGTCTTTCCTGTCCGTCTTCCATGACCGTCCGCCGCCGGCCCCTCCGGCGCGGGCCGGGCGCGGTGAAGTTCGCACCAGGAGGGCGGCCGCCGACTATGTACAACGTTGAATACAACGTTGTACAAAGATCTGGAAGACGGGGGCGTCCGGTCGGGGACACGTGTGAGACACAGCGGAAGAGGTCTTATGGGTGCCAGAGTCGTTCGACGCATGATCGTCGCGTTGGCGGGGCTGTCCTGCCTGCTCGCGGCGGCCCCGGCCGCGGAGGCGGCGGAGCCCGCACCGGCCGCGGAGCCCTTCGGAGGGGCCCCGGCG
>NZ_CDRNDK010000142.1:0-13997 GCF_977012225.1 Planomonospora algeriensis
GGGCGGCCCGCGCCGGGAGTGCGGCGCGCGCCTCCGGATCGCGCCGTTCGTCTCCGGCGGCCGACCTGCCCGAGGAGGCCGTACCGGCGTTCGAGCGGCTCCGCGCCTGGCGCGCCGCCGTCGCCAAGGAGCGCGGCATCCCCGCGTACGTGGTCTTCCACGACGCGACCCTGCGCCAGATCGCGGCCGACTCCCCGTCCTCCCTGGCCGAGCTCGCCAGGTGAGCGGCGTCGGTGAGAGCAAACTGGCGAAGTACGGCCAGCAGGTCCTGGATGTGCTCGCCTCCGGGGAATCCCACGTCCAGGACATGCTGGAGCTCTGACCGCCCCGCGCGGTCCCGGCCGCAGGCACCGGAAGGACGGTCCCCGGTGTCCTCGGAGCCTGCCGTGATCCTCCGGAACCCGGACCCGGGCCTGCGGAACCTGCAGTGATCCTCTGGGGCCGGGGCCGGGCGGCCGGTCTCAGCGTTCGCAGACGAGCCCGTCGCCGTCGGCGTCGTAGTACCACGCGTACTCCGGGTGGACACTGCGCTCGTACGGCCCGAAGCCCGCGGAGAGCGCCGACTTGCAGGTGCGGAAACGCGGGTCGGGACGCCACCCGGGCCCCGCGTAGCCCGCCGCCTGCGCCTCGACGGGGAGCGGGGCCACCAGGTCCTTGCTGGTGTCGCACTTGCCCGACCAGATCCGCAGCCGCTTCTTGCGCGCCCGGGCCTCCTCCAGGCGCATCGTCCTGATGTAGCGGTCGTTCTTGCGGTACAGCAGGGCCTTGGCGTACCCGTAACGGATGAGGTTGCGGGCCACGGACAGGCCGCGGTGGTTGTAGACGTAGAACAGGCGGCGCCCGTAGTGGTCCTTGTAGTCCCGGTCCCGCAGCAGGTAGGCGGTCCTGCCGATGGGCAGGAGCACGCGGGTGCGCTCCGTCGCCGAATCGAACCAGCACCGGCCGTACTCCGGGGTGTCCAGGCCGAGCAGGCGCACCCGGACCGCCCGGCGGCTCTTGCCGAACCGGACCTCGACCGTGTCACCGTCCACGATGCGCACCACCTTCGCCCGCTGGACGCCCCTCGGCAGGCCCGCCGCCGGACCGGCCGCGGCGGGGGAGGCGGTCAGGGGAAGGGCCGCGAGAGCGGTGATGACCGGAAGGGACAGCCGGAGAACGCGTCGCACAGAGAACCTCTCACTAGAAGGAGGGCCGGACGCGCGGAACGGGTCGGACACGACGCACGACGACCGATCCTGGAACGCTGCAAGCGGTCCCCCTCGTGGTCCCGGCGACCCGGACGCGGCGAAGAGGTCCCGCCCCTCCCGGAGGAGAGGCACGACCCCGGCCCCATTGCCGAGGGATTAGTACCCCCGTGCCTCACGAGGGTAATCACCTTGATGTGATTTGGCTGGCAGGACGGGCGTGTCCGGTGATCTCGGGATCGGTCCGGGTAGTGCCGGACCTCGGCTTCCGGGCCGGGAACCGGTCAGGGGAGGGCGTCCCGGACACGGGAGACCAGGCCGAGATACTCCTCCCGGACCGAGACGCAGGGGCCGCCCGGCGGCCCCAGGACCTGGCCGCGGCGGGCCCGCCGGACATGCAGCGCCCGCCGGGCGGGGGCCAGGACGAGGAGCAGGGGACTGAAGAAGACCGCGAACCACTTGGCGTCCGCCGTGTCCAGCAGCAGCCACCCCAGCGCGGACAGCCCCCGCCACGCGGCCGCTCCCCCCCACCGAGACGACGTACGCCATGGTCGCCAGGCCCGCGGCCCCCGCGCCGACGATCATGACCTGCTTCGCCTGGGACATGCGGGGCGACGGCAGCCCGGCCAGACGCGTCCAGCCGGGAGCGCGCCCGGCCAGTACGGCGCGCACCTGGTCCGACGGGGAGCCCAGAGCACCCACGACCGGCAGCCCGCCGCCGGCGGCGAAGGCGGCGACGTCCGGAATCCGCCACTCGCCGGGCAGGTCGAGGAGGACGAGGCCGTCGGCGTCGAGCACCGCGAGCCCGGCGAAGGTCTGGGTCTTCGCCTTCCCGTTGGAGCCGAGGACCGCCAGGCCGTGTCGCTCCGGACGACGGATAAAGCGGGCATAAAGTTCCGAAGATGCCGGCGGTGCACTCCCTGGAGCAGTGCTGTCCGCGAGAGACGGCCGGAGCGGTCCGGGCGGGTCCGCTCTCTCGGGGGAAGCCGGGCTCGGAGGCGGCGCCGGTGCGGTCCGCCACCCGGTGCAGCGCGTCGGCGGCGAGCTTGTGCGGGAAGCCCCGGGAGGGCGGTCCGGCCCGCGATCTTCCGGTGATCCCGTGCGTATGATCTCCGCATGACGACCTTCGACGGCGCTGACGGCACAAGGCTCGTCTACCGCCGGACCGGTGAGGGCCGCCCGCTGGTCTGCCTGCCCGGCGGGCCCATGCAGGACTCGGCCTACCTCGACGACCTGGGCGGGCTGTCCGCGCACCGTTCGCTGGTGCTGCTGGACCTGCGCGGGACCGGGGGGTCCGCCGTCCCGGCGGACCCGGCGAGCTACCGGTGCGATCGGCAGGTGGACGACGTCGAGGCGCTGCGCCTGCATCTCGGGCTGGACCGGCTCGATCTGGCCGGGCACTCCGCCGGCGCGGCCGTCGCCCTGCTGTACGCCGCCCGCCACCCCGACCGCGTCGGCAGGCTTGTGCTGATCACTCCCAGCCCGCGGGTGGTCGGCCTGGAGATCACCGACCTGGACCGCCGGGAACGCGCCGAACTCCGCCGTGGAGAGCCCTGGTTCCCCGATGCCTTCGCCGCGTTCGAGCGGATCTGGTCGGGGCAGGCCGACGAGGCCGACTGGAAGGCGATCACCCCGTTCCTGCACGGCCGGTGGGACGCCGCCCGACAGGCCCGCTCCGCATGGGAGGAGGGCCAGAAGAACCCGGACGCCGCGGCCGTCTACTACTCGGCCGGCGTTCCCGGACCGGAGGACGTCAGATCCGCGCTCTCCCGCCTGCGGGCACGGGTCCTGATCGTCGCGGGCGAGTACGACGTCGCGCTCCCGCCGGAGCGCGCCGCCGAGTACGCGGCCCTGTTCCCCCACGCCGAGGCGGCCGTGCAGCCGGGCGGCGGCCACTATCCCTGGCTCGACGATCCCGAGGGGTGCGCGGAGACGCTGGCCGCGTTCCTGCGCTGACAGGTCGCCGCGGAGAGAGCGAGGAGGAGACTTCCGCCGCAGGGATATGCCCGGTGAGCATATTTGGTGCCGGTTTCCAGTGAATTGCCAGGAACGGTGGGTAACCTCCCCATGCATGAACTGGCAGCGCACCGTCAACGAGGCCCTGGTCAGATTCACCGGATTCCAGCTCAGACGAGTGGAGGCATCCGATCCGGCCGGGGTCGTGACCCCGGCCGTCGCGGCCGAGGGTCTCATCCGGCCGCCCGCCGACCCGGAGGCGGACCGGCTGCTGCGCGCGCCCGTCTTCATCCTCTCGCCGGTCCGGTCGGGCTCCACGCTCCTGAGGGCGATGCTGGGCGCCCACTCGGTGCTTCACGCCCCCCATGAGCTGCACGTGCGCCGCCTCACGGTGGGATTCGGCAACTCCCTGTCGAAGAAGGCGATGGCCGCGCTCGGGCACAACCAGGCCGACCTGGAGCACCTGCTCTGGGACCGGGTGCTCCACCGGGAGCTGGTGCGCAGCGGCAAGTCCGTCATCGTGGAGAAGACCCCGGCCAACGCCTTCGCCTTCCAGCGCATCGCCACCTGCTGGCCCGACGCCCGGTTCGTCTTCCTGCTCCGCCACCCGGCCTCGATCGCGGCCTCCTGGCACGAGGCGAACCCGGAGAAGCGCACGCCGGAGGAGGCCGCCCTCGACGCCCTGCGCTACATGAAGGCGGTCCAGCGCGCACGCAGGGCGCTGCCCGGCCTGACCGTCCGCTACGAGGACCTGACCGCCGACCCGGAGGCCGAGACGCGCCGGATCTGCGACTTCCTGGCCGTGGGCTGGGAGCCGGAGATGCTCGCCTACGGCCGGCCGACGGTGGTGCAGAAGGGCCTCGGCGACTGGAAGGACAAGATCCGGTCGGGGACCGTGCAGCCGGGACGCGACCTGCCCGATCCCGACACGATCCCCGAGGTGTTGAGACCGATATGTCGGATTTGGGGATACCTCTCGGGAGAGGGAGGAGGACCGAACCCATGAGGATCCACTACGTGCTCCTGCACGCGTACGGCATGGGCGGCACCATCCGCACCGTCTTCAGCCAGGCCAGCGCGATGGCCGCGGCCGGTCACGACGTCGAGATCGCCAGCGTCGTCCGGCGCCGCGACACCCCGCAGTTCCCCCTCGACCCCCGGGTCGCGCTCACCACCCTGGTGGACCAGCGCGACGGGGTCCCGCCGGACTCCACCGCCCGCCGGGTCTGGCGGCGGCTGCGCGGCCGGATCGTCCCGCGCGGGGAGTTCGCCGCGCACTACTTCACCGAGCGGGTGGAGAAGGCCGCCATCGACTACGTCTCGGAGGTCGAGGACGGCGTCCTGGTGACCACCCGCCCCGCGCTGAACCTCATCTCCGCCCGCCGGGGGCCGACCGGCGTCGTGCGGATCGCCCAGGAGCACATGAACCTGGCCACCCACCCGGCCACCGTCCGGGCGGAGATCGCCCGCCACTACGGCAGGCTGGACGCGCTCGCCGTGCTCACCGGCACCGACCGCCGGGACTACCAGCGCCTGCTGCCCGGCACGCCGGTGGTGCGCATCCCCAACGCGGTCGCCGACCTCGGCGGCCGGCGGCCGGCCGCGCACGGGAACCGGCTCGTGGTCGCCGCCGGGCGGCTCACCGCGCAGAAGGGCTTCGACCTGCTCATCCGCGCCTTCGCCCAGGTCGCGGAGCGCCACCCGGACTGGCGGCTGCGCATCTACGGCAGCGGCGCGAAGAAGGCCGAGCTGTGCGGGCTCGTCTCCGATCTCGGCCTCGGCGGCACCGTGAAGCTGATGGGCCGGAGCGACCATCTGCCGGACCAGCTGGCCGAGGCGTCGATGTACGTGCTCAGCTCCCGCTTCGAGGGGCTGCCCATGGTCATGATCGAGGCCATGGGCCACGGGCTGCCGGTCGTGGCCTTCGACTGCCCGACCGGCCCGGGAGAGGTCCTGACCGACGGGATCGACGGGCTGCTCGTCCCCCCGGGCGACGTCGGCGCGCTCGCGGCGGGCATCGGCCGTCTCATCGCCGACGAGGAGCTGCGCCGGCGCCTGGGCGCCGCGGCCCGCGAGACCGTGCGCGACTACGCCCCGGACGCGGTGATGCCGCTCTGGGAGAACCTGTTCGCCGAGTTCCTCGGGGCAGGCGTGACCCGCTGACTCCGGGCGTCGGCCCGGTGCGCCGACTCCGGGCGCCGACCCGCCGGCCCACGGCGGCCGCCGCCCGACCGCGGCTGATTCGACCGCGGTTGATTCGGCCGCCGGAAATAATCGGATGTGCCCCGGCCTGTGGACCGCTACCGTTGGAAACGCTTCAGACGTCAGCGGATCCGGCAGGAGGGCCCGGTGAAACCATTTCGGGCGAGACCGCCTGATCCCGATACCAGAGAACCGAAGAATGCTTCCCCGGTGCGAAGGCTGCGGATACTTCGTCGCTCTCTCAAAGCGAAGGTCCGGGTTCGATTCCCGGTCCCGGCTCCGGCCGGGATGGTGTAACGGCAGCACATCAGTGACCGCCGCCGACCCCGATCTCGGGGAAGCCCTCTATCCGAACGCAGTCCCTTCCCGGTGCGAAGGCAACGGATACTTCGACTAGGGATCGAGAGGTCCGGGTTCGATTCCCGGCGCGCCGACCGAGAACATGCGGCGCGTGGTGTAAAGGAAGCACGCTTTGTTCCGTCGCCGATTCCGATCTCGGGAAGGGCTCACGATTCCACCCGCGCCTCCCGGTGCGACGACAGCGGTTACTTCAGGTTCGAATCCTCGGTCCCCCATGGGGCCCATCGCCCGGTCCGGTCGGGCGGACCGCCGTCACCCCGATCTCGGGAGGAACACGTTCCAGCGCGCGCCCGGTGCGCAGGCGAGGGCTACTTCCACTGTTAATGGGGTTGTCGCCGGTTCGAGTCCGGCCGGGGCCGCACGGCCCCGTAGCTCAGACGGAAGAGCGCCTATGTGCCTTCGCCGCCTCGAGCTCGGGCGCGCTCCGTGAAAGGACGCGTGTTCCTCCCCCTCTGCTCCCGCGGAAAGGAGTCCGCTCCGATGTCCAAGTTCAACGCCGGCACCGTCCGCTCCGCCCTCTCCAGCATGGTGAAGACCGGGCGGACCCCGTCCGGCCGCACCCACGAGGGCGCTCCCGGCTACGTCCGGGACGACAGAGGCGAGCTCTTCCTGCTGGCGGTCTCGAACCTGGTCGGAGAGGACACCTTCTACGAGAAGGCGGGCGAGCGCGACGAGCGCTTCCGCGCCCTCGTCCACCGGGTCGCCGTCGCCGACGGCGAGTGGCTGTCCCGCTTCCTGCCCTGGCTGCGCGGCACGGCGAACCTGCGCACCGCCCCGGTCGTGGCCGCGCTGGAGGCCGTACGGGCCCGTCTCGACGCGGGGCTGCACGGCCTCAACCGGCAGCTGGTGAGCGGTGTCCTGCAGCGCGCCGACGAGCCCGGCGAGGCCCTCGCCTACTGGACCTCCCGGTACGGCCGCGCCGTGCCCAAGCCGGTCAAGCGCGGCATCGCCGACGCGGTCGGCCGGCTGTACGGCGAGCGGAGCCTGCTCAAGTACGACGCCGACTCCCGGGGCTTCCGCTTCGGCGACGTCGTCGACCTCGTCCACCCGGCGCCCGCCGCGGACAAGCCGTGGCAGGGCGAGCTGTTCGCGCACGCCCTCGACCGCCGGCACGGCCGCGACAAGCCGATCCACCCGTCGCTGGCGATGCTGCGCGCCGCGCGGCGCTGACTGCCCTGCCGGTCGCCGAGCGCCGCGCCGTCCTGGCCGGCCCCGGCCGTCTGGCGGCCGCGGGCATGACCTGGGAGGCGCTCGCCGGCTGGCTGCAGGGGCCGATGGACGCCGCGGCGTGGCAGGCCGTGATCCCGTCGATGGGCTATATGGCGCTGCTCAGGAACCTCAGGAACCTCGACGAGGCCGGAGTCTCCGACGAGGTCGCCGCGCACGTCGCGGCCAGGCTCGCCGACCCCGGCGAGGTGGCCCGGTCGCGGCAGCTGCCGTTCCGGTTCTACTCCGCCTACCGCAGCGCGCCGTCACTGCGCTGGGGGCACGCGCTGGAGCGGGCGCTGACGTCGGCCACGGGGAACGTGCCGTCGTTCGGCGGCCGGACCCTGGTCCTGGTCGACACCTCGGCGTCGATGACGTCCGGCGGGGTCTCCGCCCGCTCCAAGGTCACCCCGGCCCAGGCCGCGGCCCTGTTCGGGGTCGCGCTCGCGGCCCGGGGCGAGCGGGTGGACCTGTACGGCTTCGCCGACGGCGTCTTCCGGCACGGGGTCCGCAGGGGTGCCTCAGTCCTGAAGGAGGTGGAGCGGTTCTGCGCGCGGACCGGCGAGGTCGGCCACGGCACGCAGATCGCCGACTCGGTCCGCCGGACCTACTCCGGCCACGACCGGGTGGTCATCCTGTCGGACATGCAGACGATGAGCGGGCATTACGGCGGCGGCGTCACCGGCGCGGTGCCGGAGCACGTCCCGATGTACGGCTTCAACCTGCAGGGCTACCGGCACGCGGCGATGCCGACCGGTTCGGGCAACCGCCATGAGTTCGGCGGCTTCTCCGACGCCGTCTTCCGGCTGATCCCGCTGCTGGAGGCGGGGCGGGACGCGGACTGGCCGTTCTGATCCGGGACCCCGCGGGATGCGGCCCCCCGCGGGGTCCCACCGGACTGAGATCCGGGACTCCGTGGGATGCGGCACTCCGCGGGGTCCCACCGGGACGGGCGGCGGTCCTGACGGGGCGTCGCCGCCCGTCCTCCGGCCGGGCGTATGTGACGGACGGGGACGAAATGGAACCGTCCGTCACATCAGTCCCAACCGTGAGCATGCGTTTGGCAAAAAAGGCGCGGGCGTTCTGGAATGATCGGCCCGATACCCCATAGGACAGCGATACTCACGGATCGTGACCGATGCCCCTCATTGATCAAATAACCGCCTTCGTGTCCGAGCGCCCCCTCGCGACGGCCGTCATCTGCGTGGCCGCCCTGATCGTCCTGACCCTGGGCTACTTCGTCGTCCGCGCCGTCTCCCGGGTCGCGGCCCGCCTCTTCCAGCGCTACGTCGCCCCCCGCCCGGTGGAGGACGTGCTGACCATCGTCGCCGCCAGCATCGCCACCGGGGTGTCCGCCCAGGGCATGTGGCGCTTCTCCGGCGACGTGCTGGGCTTCGACGGCCCGCTGCGGCTGCTGCTGTTCGCGTTCATCGAGGTCGCGGTCATCACCAGCGCCGTGCGGGCCCGCCGCAACATGCGGGAGAACTTCTCCGCGGGGATCGACGGCGTCGCCGTATGGGCGCTCACCTGCCTGACCGCGGTGCTGTCCAGCATGGACGCGCGCAGCGTCGCCGAGGCCGTGTTCCGCCTCGCCGCTCCGCTGGTCGCCGCGTGGCTGTGGGAGCGCGGCATGGCGATCGAGCGGCACCGCATCAGCGGGCGCTCCCGGATCCATTGGCGGCTCACCCCCGAGCGCATGCTGGTCCGCATCGGGCTGGCGGAGGTCAGCGACCGCACGGCCAGCGAGGTGGACGCCCACCGGAGGCTGACCCGCGTCGCGCTGGCCGCGAAGAAGGCCCGCGCGCTCCGCGAGGCCGGCGCCTCCGACCGGAAGATGCGCGCCGCCCTCGCCAAGCTGGACCGGGAGATGGACCGGGCGGTGGAGCACACCGGGCTGGCGGTCGACGAGGCGCGCCAGGAGGCGCTGCTGTCGCAGATCGGCGCCCTCTACAACACCTCCGCGCTGATCGACCTGTCCCCGCCGGTGCCGTGGGCCCCCGAGCCCGCCTCCCCGGCGCTGCCCGCCCCCGGGCCGCGGGCCACCGTGCTCGTCGACGACGATGACGACGACGTCGAGACGGTGGACGCCGCCCCGCAGACCGCCGACCCGGCCCAGCGCGCGGCCCTGATGCGGGCGGCGCGGGAGTACTGGGACAAGCAGATCGAGCGCCGGTTCGTGCCCCGGGCGTCCGACATCGCCCACGAGACCGGCATGCCGCTGGCCACCGCCCGGGAGTGCCGGGCCCTGTGGAAGCTGGAGCCCCGCGCGCACGCCCTCATCGAGGCGGCGCAGAGCGAGCACGGGGGCGTCGACACCGGCACCTTCCCCGCCATCGAGGTGCCCGAGCCCGTCCTCACCGTCAACGGCTCGTCCTCCGCGCACTGAACCGCCGGCGGCCCGTCCGGTGAGGTGAGGGCCGGATCCGCCCGGGTAGGTAGAGGGCCCGGCGCGGATCCGTGAGGGGGGCCGATGAGCGATCCGGTAGACGAGGGCGTGTTCTTCGTGGGCAACGCCACCACCCTGATCCGCTACGGCGGTTTCACCCTGCTGACCGACCCGAACTTCCTGCACCGGGGGCAGCGGGCCTACCTCGGTTACGGTCTCACCTCCCGGCGGCGCACCGATCCGGCGATCGAGGTCGGCGAGCTCCCCGGGCTGGACGCCGTGGTGCTCTCGCACCTGCACGGCGACCACTGGGACCGGGTGGCCCGCCGGGGCCTGGACCGGGACGTGCCCGTCGTGACCACCCGGCAGGCCGCCCGGCGCCTGCGCCCCCAGGGGTTCGGCGGGGCCGTGGGACTGGACACCTGGAGCCACCACGAGCTGAGCAGGGGCGGGCGCACGCTGAGGATCACCGCGCTGCCGGGCCGTCACGCGCCGGGCCCGGCCCGGGCACTGCTGCCTCCCGTGATGGGCGGCATGCTGGAGTTCGGCGACCGGGACGGCCGGGTGGACCTGCGGGTGCACATCAGCGGCGACACCCTGCTGGTCCCGGAGCTGGCGGAGATCCCGCGCCGCTATCCCGGCATCGACCTGGCCATCGTGCACCTGGGCGGGACGCGGATCCTCGGCATGCTGATGGTGACCATGGACGGCAGGCAGGGGGCCGACTGGCTCGGGCTGATCGACCCGGACGCCGTCATGCCGGTGCACTACGACGACTACGAGGCCTTCACCTCCCCGCTCGACGACTTCCGCCGCCACGTCGAGCGGGCGGGCCTGGCCGACCGCGTGCGCTACGTCGCCCGCGGTGAGACGCTCCGCCTCCCCGTACGGCCGGAGCCGGGCGGTGTCCCAGAGGCTTCGGATGCTCGAGACGACCGGGGCGCTCAGGGAACCGGGGAAGCGGAAGCCCCCGGCCTCCCGGAGCGGGTGCGGGACGCCGCGGGGACCCGAGAGAGAGGACGACGGACATGACCGAGACCGACCCGGAGAACACTCCGGACCTCACCGAGTGCTACGAGCGGTCGGGCCGGGTGCCGGACGACCGCGAGGACTCCGCGGGACCGGGCGCGCCGACCGCCGCCGATCCCGGCGGTCCGCCCGCGCAGATCCCGGACGACCGCAAGGCCTCCGCCAGATCCGGGATGCCGGAGGAGGAGGGGGAGTAGGACGCCTGCGGAGCGGCTCTGCGGAGCGGCCCTGCGGAGAGGAGTAGGGCCGCCTCTGTCGGGCACTGTGCCGAACATGCGTGACGAAACGGACTATACGGTCACTGTGACCACGTGTGAGGACGGCCCGCTCCTGCTGAGAGGGCCGTTCACGCTGCTCACTCAGGACGGCCGGCCGGTGGACCCGGGCAGGGCGACGGTGGCGCTGTGCCGGTGCGGACTGTCGTCGGTCAAGCCGTTCTGCGACGGCTCGCACAAGACGGCCGGGTTCCGGGCCGGAGGCGAACCCGATCCGCGGAGCTGACCGTGCCCGCCGGAGCCGGGCCGCCGATGCCTCTTGATCCATCGAACGGAGTGCGCGGCCACCCGCAGCCGCCGCCCCGCGTAGGGGACGCCGCCGCGGGTGAGGCGGGCGGCGAGCGCCAGCCAGCTGCAGACCGCCCGCTCCAGGATCCACGCCGGGGCGAACAGAGAGGCGCTGAAGGGGAACACCCGCCGGCCTCCGGCGCGTCGCCGCCCCGCCTCGGCCAGAACCACCGCCAGCCCCGCGCCCGCCAGGACCGCCCGGTGGCGGCGGCGCAGCAGTGCGGCGGCCAGGCCGGGCAGGACGGCGAGGAAGAACACCATCCGGGCGGGCTGCGCCAGGTCGTCGTAGGCCTGCCGTACCCGCTGGGACCAGAACCGCTCCGCCTCGGGAGGCAGGCGGCGGACGTGGAGGTCGAGGGGACGCGCCTCGCGGCCGCCGGCGGCGCGGACCGTGCGGATGAGCTCCAGGTTCTCGAAGAGCACATCCCCGTCGTAGCCGCCCATCCGCACGAAGGCGGAGCGGCGCACTCCGAAGGTGCCCGGGTAGTCGGCGCCCAGAGCGCGGTTGAGCAGCGTGCGGGCGGCGTCCCAGCGGGCGTGCCAGGGCAGCGGGTCGAAGTGGTTCTGCGGGCGGACCAGGTCGGCCTCCTCCAGCAGCGCGCGGACCCGGGCCAGCCCCGCCGCGTCGTAGCGGACGTCGTCGTCGGCGATGACCACGTGCTCCGCGGTGGCCCGCCGCAGCCCCGTGACGACCCCGGAGACCTTGCCGTTGGTGAAGCCGAGGTCGCCGTCGGGCCGCAGGTGAACGGTGAACCCGCGCCAGTGCCGGGCATGCCGGTCGAACAGATCGCCGGGGGAGCCGTCGACCACGATGATCCGCGCCTGCCGGGCCAGCCCGCGCAGGTAGGCGGTCAGCTCGTCCAGGCCCGAGTCCTCCTCCCAGCGCAGGGGGAGCACGTAGTCGAGACCCGTGCCCGGGTCAGCGTCCGTGCTCGTGCCAGGGCCGGGGGCGGGGTGGGGGGCGCCGATGCCGGTCACGGGGCTCCCACGGCCAGGCCGGCCGCGCGCAGCGAGGTGGACCCGCGCTGCCAGCACTCCATGACGTGCTCGGCGAAGAACCGGTCGAGGGTCAGCGCGCAGGCGGCGCCGTACAGGACGTCCCCGGTCAGCGCGGGGTGGTCGGCGGCGAAACCGCCGCACATGTCGTTCAGGGCGATCTGCTCGTGGACGGCGTCGGCCTGCACGTGCTCGTCGTAGAAGCGGCGGGCCTCCGGATCGCCGCCCAGCCGCCGCAGACCCCGGCTGTACTTCAGGTTGGGCGTCGAGGAGGTCATCTCGAACGCCGCCAGGTGGCCCAGCAGCGCCCCCCGGTGCCTGCGGTGGAGGCCGAACAGCGACATGGTGTTGCCGATCGCCAGCGTGATCGCCGGGACCCGGTCGACGTGGGCGCCGTAGGAGTCGTCCAGGTCCAGCCCGCGCATGGTGGCCCGGAACAACTCGGCGTGCATCCGCTCCAGCCGCCCGCAGCCGTACTCGTCCGACTGGATCTCCACCAGGGCGGCCTTGGCCCGGCCGTGCAGCCGGGGGATCGCCCAGGTGTGCGGGTCGGCCTCCTTGAGGTGGTAGACCGACCGGTGCACGACGAACTCCCTGAACTGCTCCGGATCGGCCCGGTGCTGCAGGAACGCCGCCAGGGACGGCCCGTCGCCGTCGGCGGCGGCCACCAGCTCGGTCATGGCCCGGCGCAGCTGCGCGGGCGGTACGGCCGGCGGGCGGGGCACCGCCGCGGCCAGTCCCTCCTCGAACCGCCGCTCCAGCGCCTCCCGCAGGCCCAGCAGCGAGGTGTTCCACTCCCAGCGGTCGTCCACCCCGTCGAAGCCCCGGTAGTGCAGCTCGTAGCAGGCGAAGAGGGCCAGCTGGAGGTCGTCGTCCTCCAGCGCCGGACACGCGGGGGCCGGCAGCGGGAGGTCGAAGGCGTGCGGCGGGCCCGCCAGCGCGTCGAAGAGGCGGGCGGTGATCGGACCTCGGGGCAGGGGCAGCTGCATCACGGACTCCAGAGGAGGGGGGAACACATGATCGGGACAGGGGTCGCCGAGGGCGGTCGGCGACGGGTCATAGGTGGTAGACCGACACATGGGCCGGGCTGTCGTCGGTGAACGCCGCGCCGGACCAGCCGGACCAGCGGTGCTCGCGCTCCATCCCGGCCATACGGGCCATCAGGTCGAGTTCGGCGGGCCAGGCGTAGCGGTGGTTAGCGGGCAGGAGCCGAACCTCGCCGGAGGCCAGGCTGATCTTGGTGGTGTGCATCTTCTGGGGAGACTCCCCGCGGCCTTCGGACGGCCCCGGACGACACCTCGACCTTCAAAGGAACCCCAGACGACCTCGCATGACCTCGGACGGCCCCGGACGACCTCACGCGACCTCACGCGACCTCACGCGACCTCAGACGGCCTAGACCGACCTCGAGGGGACCTCAGGCGGCCGTCGGACGGGCCGCGACCGGCCCGGCGGCTCGGCCGCCCCATCCGGAGCCGCTCACGCGCCGAGGTCGCGGGCGACGCCGTTCAGCCGGCCCGCCAGCCGGTCGAGCTCCTGGTCGCTCCGGCCGGCCCCGGCGAGCTCGGGCTCCAGGTCGCGCCGACTGGCGATCACAAGCCCTTCGGCCCGTTCCTCCGGCAGGACCGCGCACCTGCCCTCGACCAGGACCAGCGTCGCGCCGGGGTCCGGGGAGTCCAGCAGCTCGCGGACGTCGTCTCGGCTGACCAGTGCCATCTGTGACCACCTCAATGCTTTCTGTAGTGGAATGTCCACTACCCGAGGTGCCCTGCCGTACACCCGGGTGCCTGATCCGTCCGGTGCCGGGCCCGCCCGGCCCTGCCGCGACGGGCGGGACGGGCCTAGCGTGGGAACCGTGAGCGACGTGACGCACGGCTGCCGGGTGGTCGTCCTGGTGCTTCCGGAGGTGAACCTGCTCGACCTGAGCGGGCCGGTCCAGGTGTTCGACGCGGCGACCCACCTGGGCGCGCCGTACCGGGTCGAGTACGTCGCGCAGGCGCCGGAGGTGGAGTCGGCGCAGGGGCTGAGGTTCGCCGGGCTGGGGCCGCTGGCCGAGGTCGGACCGGGCGACCTGGTGCTGGTGCCGGGGCACCGCCTGCGGGAGCCCGGGCGGGG
>NZ_CDRNDK010000143.1:0-13907 GCF_977012225.1 Planomonospora algeriensis
TCGCCGACCACCAGCACGCCCCTGCGGGTCTGCGGCAGGTGCAGCGCCACGGCCGGGGCGCCACCCGCGCGCGGACCCAGGGCCCGTCCGCGCCGCCGTCCAGGGGCTCGCACCAGGAGGTGTCGCCGTCGGGGACCAGCGGCTCCCTGAAGGCCACGTTGAGGTGGACCGGACCGGGGTCGGCGGGGCCGAGCGAGCGCTGGTAGGCACGGCAGGCCAGGGAGCGCCAGTAGGCGACCTGGCCGGGCCGCTCCTCGGGGACGCCGACCTCGGCGAACCAGCGGACCGCCGTGCCGTACAGCTTGAGCTGGTCCGCCGTCTGGCTGGCCCCGGTGTCGCGCAGTTCGGGCGGGCGGTCGGCGGTGAGCACCAGCAGCGGCACCCCCGACTGGTGCGCCTCCATGACCGCCGGGTGGAAATTGGCCGCCGCCGTGCCCGAGGTGCAGACCAGGGCCACCGGGCGTTCCCCGCGCCGGGCCAGGCCCAGGGCCAGGAAGGAGGCCGACCGCTCGTCGACGCGCACGTGCAGCCGGACCCGGCTGTCGGCGTGCACGGCCAGAGCGAGCGGCGCGGAGCGCGAACCGGGCGCGATCACCACGTCGGTGAGGCCGCAGCGCACCAGCTCGTCGACCAGGACGGTCGCGAGCGCGGTCGCGGGGTTCACCGTGCCTCCTTCAGGCGCCGCACCCAGGCGGGCGACTCGATCTCGTAGCGGGACAGGGCCCCGGGGTCCGCCTCGGGGCGCCGCACCGGGAGCGCCCCGTCGACCGGGGCGAGCGGATCGGCCACCACGTCTCCCTCCAGCAGGGACAGCGTGCCCAGCCCGCAGGCGTAGGGCAGGTCGGGCAGGGCGGCGGCGAGCGCCACCCCGGCGGCCAGGCCGACGGAGGTCTCCACCGCGCTGGACACCACGGCGGGCAGCCCGCACGCCTCCACCACCCGCAGCGCGGCCGCCACCCCGCCGAGCGGCTGCACCTTCACCACCGCGATGTCGGCCGCCTCCGCCGCCCTGACCTTCAGCGGGTCCTCCGCGCGCCGGATCGACTCGTCGGCCGCGACCGGCACCTCGGTCCTCCTGCGGACCCGGGCCAGCTCGTCCAGGGTCGCGCAGGGCTGCTCGGCGTACTCCAGGCCGAAGCGGCGGTCGAGCTCGGTGATCCGGACCACCGCCTCATCGACGTCCCAGGCGCCGTTGGCGTCCACCCGGATGCGGCCCGCCGGGCCGAGCGCGTCGCGTACGGCCTCGACCCTGGCCAGATCGTCGGCGAAGGACTGGCCTCGCTCGGCGACCTTCACCTTGACCGTGCCGCAGCGGGCCCGCCGTACCATCGCGTGGGCCTGCCCGGGGTCGACGGCGGGCACGATGGCGTTGACCGGGATCCGGTCGCGCAGCGGCGCGGGCCAGCCGGTGAAGGCCGCCTCCTCGGCGCAGGCGCGCCAGCGGGCGCACTCGGCCGGGCCGTACTCGGGGAAGGGGGAGAACTCCCCCCACCCGGCCGGGCCCCTCAGCAGCACGCCCTCGCGGACGGTCTGCCCCCGGAAGCGGGTCCGCATCGGGATCCGGAACACCCGCAGCTCCGCCGTCTCCGGTGTCCCGGAGCCTCTGGCGCCCATCACGGGCGACGCGGAAACGCGCCGGATCCGGGCACCCGCTCCTCGGAGGCGCCGCGGTCCCGCCGGGCCCGCCCGCGTCTGCCGGCCAGGCCCTGCCGCAGGGCGGTTCGCGCACCGGGCCGGAAGGCGCCGCGGCGTTCCGGCCGGTCGACCGCGGTCTTCGCGATCTCCTCGGCGGCCTCGCGGACGACGTCCTCGTGGTCACCCGACCGCTTCCAGCCGACCGTCACGATCGTTTCGCCCCTTCCCCTGCGCCGGCCCCTGGGTCGTCGTCCGGCTCATCGGCATTAACCTTACCGAAGGTCCGCAAAGAGCCTCAGCCTCCAGGCCGAGGACGGATGCGGCCTCCGTCAGGGGACGGCCCGCCGCCGGGCGGGACATCCCGATCATGGTAACGGTCGGTGGAATCCCATCGTCCACTCCTCTGGATCATGGATCTCCAGCTGATGCGTTCGAATCCGAAGCGGGCAGGCGGCCGGGAGCTGCACGCCGTGACGATGCGCCCGGGGCCCGCGCTGTTCCACGCGGTCGCCGCGGCGCTCGACGACCGCGGTTCCGCGGGCCCCGCGATCCTTCCCCTGGCCCCGGACCTGCCCGGACCCGCGCTGCGGGCGACGCTGGAGGCCCTGCGCCCGGCCCGGCTGGACGGCGTACGGCAGGCCGGAGGAGAGCCCGTCCCCCCGGAGGTGGCCGTCGTGATCGCCACCAGCGGCACCACCGGCGCCCCGAAGGGCGTGCAGCTGTCCTCCGCCGCGCTGCGCGCCTCGGCCTCGGCCTCACTGGAGCGGCTGGGCGCCCGGCCCGGCGAGCGGTGGCTCTGCTGCCTGCCGCCCTCGCACGTCTCCGGCCTGCAGGTGCTGGTCAGGTCCCTGCTGGGCGGAACCGAGCCGGTCGTCCACGAGGGCTTCTCCCCGGAGGCGGTGCTCGGCGCCGGGGCCGAGCACGTCTCGCTGGTCCCGACCCAGCTGCGCCGCCTCCTGGCCGTCTCGGCCGACCTTTCGGCGTTCCGGACGATCCTGCTCGGCGGGGCGGCGGCTCCCCCGGGGCTGCTGGACGAGGCCCGGGCGGCCGGCGCCCGGGTCGTCACCACCTACGGCATGAGCGAGACCTGCGGCGGCTGCGTCTACGACGGCCGCCCTCTCGACGGTGTGGAGCTGCGGATCGGCGGCGGCGCCCGGGACGGCCGGATCCGCATCGCCGGGCCGGTCCTCTTCTCCGGCTACCGGCTCCGGCCCGACCTGACCGCCGCGGCCCGCGACGGCGACTGGTTCGTCACCTCCGATCTCGGCACGCTGGAGGGCGGTCGGCTGCGAGTGCTGGGCCGGGCCGACGACGTGATCAACACCGGCGGCGAGAAGGTCGTCGCGGCGGCCGTGGCGGCCGCCGTGGCCGAGCACCCGGCGGTCGACGACGCCGCCGTGGTCGGCCGCCCGGACCCCGAGTGGGGCGAGCGGGTGGTCGCCGTCGTGGTCTCCCCCGCTCCCCCGCCGCTGGCCGAGCTCCGGGCCTTCGTCAAGGAGCGGCTGCCCGCCTACGCGGCCCCGGCCGAGCTGGTCGTCCTGCCCGAGCTGCCGCTCCTCGCCAACGGCAAGCCGGATCTCGCCGCGCTCCGCCGCGGGCTGCCACGGGAACCGTGAGGGCCTCTCGGACGTCGAAGAGATGACGCGAGCAGGAAGGACGAGCCCGATGAAGCCAACCCGCAAGACGTGGGTCTCCGCCGGAGTCGTCGCCGTGATCCTCACCGGCGGCGCGTCCGTCGCGGCGGCCGCCTCCGCGGGCGGGATCGGGCGGGCGGGTGAGCCCGTGCCCGCGATCGAGCCGAACGCGCCGGTCCCCGCGGGGTCGGCCCCGCCCTCCGTCCCGGTCCCGCCGTCCCCGCCGGAGCAGGCCGCTCCGGCGGAGGACTTCGTGGTCTCCAAGGAGGTCGATCCCGAGCCCGAGGAGGTCGCGCGCTACTGGACCGAGCACCGGATGGAAGGGGCCCTGCCGATGCCGATGCCGACGGTCGAAGGCCCGATCGAGGGCCGGATCGAAGGCCCGGCCGGCTCGACCGAGTAGCCGCTTCCGGGCAGGCGCAACACATCTCCGATGGGATGGTCCGGTTGAAACCGGCCCATCCCATCATATTTTCCCCGTCAAGTCGGGAACAGAAAGGTCTCCGATGGGGTTATTGGTACTGGTGCGCTGAGCGGCTCCCCCCGGCCGCCCCACCCCGCAACGTGTCAGCACCCACAACCTGCAAACAGACGACTCCGTAACGGAGGAGGTGTCCTCATGCCCCAAACCGCCGCCGCGACCTCGACCGAGGCCCCGACGACCCTCGAACAGCTCCTTGACCGAGGGCGAGTTCAGGGTCACCTTTCTCTCGCGGAGCTGCGTCACGCCTTCGCCGACGCGGGCATCAGCCCGGCCGAGGGCCGGACGATCCTGCGCGAGCTCACCGAGGCCGGCGTGAGCCTGGCCGCCGAGGACGAGCCCACGCTCGCCGCGGCCACCAAGAAGGCCGCGGCCAAGACCGCCGCCCGCAAGTCCGCCACCCGCACGACCGCGGCCCGGGCGGCCTCCCCGCGCACCGCGAAGGCCGCCGGAGCGAAGACCGCCGGTGCGAAGACCGCGGCGGCTCCGCAGGACGCCCCCTCGGACCAGGCCGCGCCGGGACCGGATGAGGAGCCGGAGAACCTCGAGGCGAAGCTGGCGGAGGAGGGCTGGACCGCCCCCGACGAGGCCGAGCTCGAGGCCGAGGTGGAGCAAGCGGCGGACCTGGACGACCAGTCGTCGGTCATGGGCGATTCGGTGCACACCTACCTCAAGTCGATCGGCCGCCGCACGCTGCTCACCGCCGCCCAGGAGGTCGAGCTGGCCAAGAGGATCGAGGCCGGCCTGTACGCCGAGGCCAAGCTGGAGTCCGAGCCGGGGCTGCCCGCCGACATCCGCGACGACCTGGAGTGGGTCGCCGAGGACGGCCGCCGCGCCAAGGACCACATGCTGGAGGCCAACCTCCGGCTCGTCGTCTCCGTCGCCAAGAAGTACACCGACCGCGGCATGGCCCTGCTCGACGTGGTTCAGGAGGGCAACCTCGGCCTGATCCGCGCGGTGGAGAAGTTCGACTACACCAAGGGCTACAAGTTCTCCACCTACGCCATGTGGTGGATCAGGCAGGCCATCCAGCGCGGCTTCGCCGACTCCGCCCGCACCATCCGCCTGCCCGTGCACGTGCTGGAGATGCTGTCCAAGCTCTCCCGCGTCGAGCGCGACATGCACCAGCGGCTGGGCCGCGAGCCCACGCCCGAGGAGCTGGCGGTCGAGCTGGACCGGACCCCCGACCAGATCGAGGAGCTGCTGCGCACCAGCCGCCAGCCGCTCAGCCTCAACGCCACCATCGGCGAGGACGGCGAGACCACCATCGGCGACCTCATCGAGGACGTCGACTCCCCGGAGGCCTCGAGGTGGTGGACCGCCAGCTGCTGGGCGAGCAGCTGCGCGGCGTGCTCGGCAACCTCTCCCCCAGGGAGGCCCGGATCATGGCCCTGCGCTTCGGCCTGGTCGACGGCAAGCCCCACACCCTCGACGAGATCGGCAAGCACCTCGGCCTGACCCGGGAGCGCATCCGCCAGCTGGAGAAGGAGTCCCTGTCCAAGCTGCGCCACCCGAGCAACACCCGTCCGCTGCTCGACTGGGCCAGCTGAGCCCCTGCGACGCGCCGAGCCCCGGTACGGCCTGCCGTACCGGGGCTCGCGCGGTTCTCAGCGCCCGGACCCGGGCGCGCGGATCTAGTGCGCGGCGCCCGCGCGGTTGGCGGTGCCGACGGGGAGCACGTCGCGCGGCATGTCGACGAGGCGGTTGCGCTCACGCAGCGTGCGCAGGCGCTCGACCTCGGTGGTCCACTCGGCGCCCTTGGGGGTCGCCCTGCCCTTGCGGCGGCGGAGCCGGTCGTCGTAGGACCTGACCCCGAAGGCCACCCGCTGGTTGGCCTCGGCGGCGCGCAGCGCCTCGGTCAGGGCCTTGTCCAGGACCAGGGCGGCGGCCCGCCGCTCGGCGGAGGAGGCGGTGGCGGCCTGCACCTCGCGCAGCGCGGCCTCGGCCAGGCGGGCCTTGCGCAGAAGCTCGGGGAAGCTCTTCCCGACCTCCTGGTCAGCGTGGTAGCGAACCTCCGCCTCCCGGCTCACTCGCGGTCGGAAAAACGCCATCTTCTGCCCTCTCTCACCTGACTGCCCGGCTGCTGACAGCGGTAGCCTACGCCGTCCGCCGCAGGCCCACGCACTCAGGGGAGGCGGCATGCCGAGGCTCGCCAGCCGCGCCGGTACAGGCGATTTCCTTTACACAGTAAGGCAGATGATGGCAGAATGACCCCATGCCTGCCAAGCGACCACCGATCCCCCTGTCCAGGGAGCGCATCATCGAGGCGGCCCTGCACATCGCCGACAGCCAGGGGCTGCGGCGGCTGACCATGCGGCGGCTGGGCGACGCGCTCCAGGTGGAGGCGATGGCCATCTACCATCACCTGCCCCGCGGCAAGGACGCGCTGATGGATGCCCTGGCCGAGCACGTCACCACCGTCCACGTCGAGCCGGGCGGCGACTGGCGGGAGACCGCGCGCGAGTGGTGCCGGGCGAGCCGCGCCGCGCTGCGCGAACACCCCGGAGTGCTGGCCCTCGCCCTGACCAAGCCCCCCAAGGGCCAGGCCGCCATCGCCGTGCGGGAGCAGACCGAGCAGCTGGCCGAGGCGGGGCTGCCGGACGCGTCCGAGGCCGTGCGGGCGCTGCGCGCCTACGTCTTCGGCGCGGTGGCGGTGGAGGTGCAGCGATCCGGCTGGGCCGAGCCCGCCGGCCCGGAGGACGACGCCGAGCCGTGGCTGCCCCCCCTCCCAGGGCGGGGGCGACGCGGCGGCCGACGCGGATTTCGAGCGGGGACTCGACGCCCTGCTGACCGGCCTGGCCCGCGGCTGACCCGCCCCGGACCGGTGCGGGCGGCGGCCACCGGCGCGGCGCCGGCCGGATCTCCAATTCGCAACCGATCGTTTACATAATCTCCGGCGTGTCGCACTTGGCCAGTTATCGGACGATGCGGCACGCTGTGTCATAGGTCACACCCCCGGACGAGGCCAAAGGGCCACTTCCAATGGTCCTCAAACGGTCCTAACTGACTATGTCGCACGGGTGTGACCCGTCGCACACTTGAGCTGTTCAGTGTGCGCGCCTCACCCCGTTCGAGGCGCGCGCCGTCATATGTCAACCGCAAACGCTCGCCCCTCGTCATACGTGGGAACGGGGTCCCATCGGTGACGGTGCCCGCCGATCGCCGATGTCGATCCCAGCGAGCCGACACGAGAGATCTGGAGGCACGCCGATGTGCCCGCACGAGCCGTCCTGCCCGTCCGCCGATGGGCCGGGCCGCGAGGCCGCCCGCACCGTGGTCGCCCACCCCGAGCAGGGGTGGAGCCTTCTCTGCAACGGCGTGGTGCTGTTCGAGGACACCGGCGAGCTGCTGCCCGACGGTGCCGTCATCGAGCCGCACCGCCCCCTGGCCGGCGTCTCCTGAGCATCCGCGTCACCCCCGGGGGGCGGGCCACGCTCTACTCGATCAGCGCCGGGTCCGCGCTCTACTCGATCAGCGCCGGGTCCGCGCTCTGGCCTCGAGCCACCCGGCCACGGCCTCGCCCACCCGGGCGGGGTCCTTCTTCAGGTCGTGTCCCTCCCCCGGCAGCACCACCAGGCGCGCGGCGTCCTCCGCCTCGGGCACGCCGAAGGGGTCCCGGTCCCCGCTGACCGCCAGCACGTCCACACCCGCCGCGCGCAGCTCCGGCGCACGGGAGCGCTCAGGCTTGCCCGGCGGGTGCAGCGGGAAGGCCAGGGCGACGACCGCCTCCGCCCCCACCGCGCGGGCCGTACGGCAGGCGACCCTGGCCCCGTTGCTCCGCCCGCCCTGCACCAGCGGCAGCCCCGGATGGCGCCCGCGGATCTCCGCCATCGCCGCCGCCCACGCCTCGTCCTGCTTGACCGCCGAGCCCGGCGCCCGCGCGCCGCGCAGCCGGAACGGCTGCGTGACCCGGGCGACCAGGCCGCCGATCCCCAGCACGGCGTCCCGTACGGCCAGCAGGTCCGGCGCGTCCACTCCCCCGGCCGAACCGTGGGTCAGCACCAGCAGGAACCGGGGGTCCGGCACCCGGTCGATCTCGGCCCGCGCCGGGCCGTGCGGCGTCACGATCTCCATGGCGGAACGCTACCGGCCCCGCCGGCGGATCTCGTCCTCATGACCGATGCCGTGCCCTCGCGCAGGGTGCAGACTGGGGAGGTGCAGGAAAACCACGACATCCGCCAGGACATGCGCGCCACCCTCGACGCCCGGCGCGACCTGGGTCCCGAGTACGAGGCGGCGCTCGTCGAGTCGTTCGTCGAACGGCTCGACGCGACCATCGCCGCCCGCGTGCGGGCCGAGGTCCACGCCACCGGCCCCGCGCCGTACGGACCGGCCCCCAAGAAGCAGCGCAGGGGCGGCGATTCGTCGGTCACCGTCGCGCTGGGCTCTCTGGGCATCGGCATCCCGCTGACCGCCATCGCCTCGACCGAGGCCGGGTCCGCCGGCCTGCTGCTCGCCTGGGGCGGCATCATCGCGGTCAACCTCGCCCACGCGCTGGCAACTGGCGCCGCCGCGACCACCGCGACTACTGATCCGGCCGCCTTCCCCCTGCGGAGCCGTGCCGTCGCCGCGGGCGCGGCCCCACGGGGGATGGAGTCACGCCGGGCCGACCGTCCTGACCGGCCGGCGGAGCCCTCACGGGCCGCCGGCGCTCACAGGTCGCGGTCGCGGCGCAGCCGCACCTGGGCGGCCAGCCGCCCGTCGGCGTGGCCGAGACCGTAGTCCCACACCCGCTCGGCGTCCTCGTCGCGGCCCCGCAGCGGGAGCGTCCGGGCCAGGAGCTCGATGGCCAGCGCGCTCGTCTCCACGTCGCCGCCCTCCTCCACCGCTCCCTCGAACTCCGCGCACGCCAGTTCCAGGTGCGCCACGCCGAGCAGCACCCGCAGCCGCGGCGGATCCGCCACCTCCGGCACCGCCAGCGCCTCCAGGAGCACGTCGGCCGCCTCCCCCGGCTCCCTCTCCTCCAGGAGGAACTCCGCCAGCCGCTGGGCCGCCCGGGAGGCGATCTCCGGGTCCCCGGTGGCCAGGGCGGCCCGCAGGGCCTCCTCCGCCTCCCGCTCGTCGGCGGCCAGCCGGGCCAGGGCCATGTGCGCCAGCGGCACGTAGCCGGGATTTCCGACGCCCAGGGCGGCCTGCCAGGCCGCGCGGGCCTGATCGGTCAGGCCCGCGCTCTCGAAGCTCTCGGCGAGCAGACAGGCCGCCTGCGCGGCGAACTCCGGATGCCCCGTCGCCAGCGCGGTGCGCGCGGCGGCACGGGCCCCCGGTACGTCCCCCCGCTCCTGGAGCACCACGGCCAGCCCCACCGCCGCCTGGGCCCGGTCGGGCCCGTCGGCGTCGGCCGCCAGCTCCGCGAAGATCGCGGCGGCGCCGTCCAGGTCGCCGTCCTCGGCCAGCCTGCGCGCGACCTCCAGGGGGTGTGTGTCGACGTCCGGCATTCAAGATCCTCCCCGGGTAAGGAACGGCCCCGAGCCTAACGACTCGGGGCCGTCCGCGTCTTCGCATACGCGGTGATCCGTGCGGTCCCGCGGGGGACCGCACGGCGGGCGGGTCAGTCCTCGTAGGCCTCCAGCGGCGGGCAGGAGCAGACGAGGTTGCGGTCGCCGTAGGCCTGGTCGATGCGGCGCACCGGCGACCAGTACTTGCCCTCGCGCAGCGAGGGCACCGGGTAGGCGGCCTCGGTGCGGGTGTAGGCGTGGGACCACTCGTCGGCGGCGACGCAGTCGGCGGTGTGCGGCGCGTTGCGCAGCGGGTTGTCGGTCCGGTCGTAGGCGCCCGAGGCGACCTTCCCGATCTCCTCCCGGATCGCGATCATCGCGTCGCAGAACCGGTCGAGCTCGGCCAGGTCCTCGCTCTCGGTCGGCTCGATCATCAGCGTCCCGGCCACCGGGAAGGACATGGTCGGCGCGTGGAAGCCGTAGTCGACCAGGCGCTTGGCCACGTCGTCGACGGTGACGCCGGTCTCCTTGGTGATCTGGCGCAGGTCGACGATGCACTCGTGGGCGACCAGCCCGCCCCGGCCGGTGTACAGGACCGGATAGTGCGGGGCCAGCCGGCGGGCCAGGTAGTTGGCCGACAGGATGGCCTGCTCGGTCGCGGCCTTGAGGCCCTCGCCGCCCATCATCCGGATGTAGGCCCAGGAGATCGGCAGGATGCCGGCCGAGCCGTACGGCGCGGCGGAGACCGGGCCGACCGCCGAACCCTCGCGCAGCGGGTGGCCGGGCAGGTACTCGGCGAGGTGGGCGCGGACCGCGACCGGGCCGACGCCGGGACCGCCGCCGCCGTGCGGGATGCAGAAGGTCTTGTGCAGGTTCAGGTGGGACACGTCGGCCCCGAACTCGCCGGGCTTGGCCAGGCCGACCAGGGCGTTGAGGTTGGCGCCGTCGACGTAGACCTGGCCGCCGGCCTGGTGGACCAGCTCGCAGACCCGGGTGATGCCCTCCTCGTACACGCCGTGCGTGGACGGGTAGGTGACCATGATCGCGGCGAGCCGGTCGCGGTGCGCCTCGATCTTGGCCTCCAGATCGCCGAGGTCGACGTTGCCGTCGTCGTCGCAGGCCACCACGACCACCTTCATGCCCGCCATGACGGCGCTGGCGGCGTTGGTGCCGTGCGCCGAGGACGGGATGAGGCAGACCTCGCGCCCGGCCTCGCCCCGGGCCCGGTGGTAGGCGCGGATGGCCAGCAGCCCGGCGAACTCGCCCTGGGAGCCGGCGTTGGGCTGGATCGACACGGCGTCGTAGCCGGTGACCTCGGCCAGCCAGCGCTCCAGCTCCCTGATCAGCTCCAGGTAGCCCTCGGCCTGGTCTGAGGGGGCGTACGGGTGCAGGCCGGCGAACTCCGGCCAGGTGATCGGCTCCATCTCGGTGGTCGCGTTGAGCTTCATGGTGCACGAGCCCAGCGGGATCATCGACCGGTCGAGGGCGATGTCCTTGTCCTGGAGCCGGCGCAGGTAGCGCAGGAGCGCGGTCTCGGAGCGGTGGGCGTGGAAGACCGGATGGGTGAGGTAGTCACCGGTGCGCAGCAGTTCGGCGGGGAGCGCGTCGTGCGCGGCGGCGTCCAGGTCGGCCAGGACCGCGCCGCTGACCTCGAAGGCGGCCAGGACCTGCTCCAGGTGGAGCGGCTCGGTCCTCTCGTCGCAGCTGACGCCCACGTGGTCGGCGTCGACCAGGCGGAGGTTGACCCCGTTGTCGCGGGCGGTCGCGACGACCCGCTCGGCACGGCCCGGCACCCGGGCCAGCACGGTGTCGAAGAAGACGTCGTGCACGATCTCCACGCCGCCCAGGCGCAGGCCCTCGGCGAGCACGACGGCGTGCCGGTGCACGCGCCGGGCGATCCGGCGCAGGCCGTCGGGGCCGTGGTGGACGGCGTACATGCCGGCGATCACGGCCAGCAGCACCTGCGCGGTGCAGATGTTGCTGGTGGCCTTCTCCCGGCGGATGTGCTGCTCGCGGGTCTGCAGCGCGAGCCGGTAGGCGGGGTGCCCGTCGGCGTCCACCGAGACGCCGACCAGCCGGCCGGGCATCTGCCGCTGCAGGCCCTCGCGGACCGCCATGTAGGCCGCGTGCGGGCCGCCGAAGCCGAGCGGGACGCCGAACCGCTGGGAGGAGCCGATCGCGATGTCCGCGCCGAGCTCGCCGGGCGGGGTGAGCACCGTCAGGGCCAGCAGGTCGGCGGCGGCCACGACCTGGGCGCCGCGGGCGCGGGCGCCTCGGCGACCGCGCGGAAGTCGCGGACCCGGCCGCTCGCGCCGGGGTACTGCACCAGGACGCCGAAGCACTCGGGGAGCTGTCCGGACAGGTCGCTCTCGACCAGCTCGATGCCGAGCGGCTCGGCGCGGGTGCGCAGCACGGCCTTGGTCTGCGGCAGCGCGTCGGCGTCGACCACGAACACGTCCGACTTCGCCCGGCCGGCGCGGCGGGCCAGGGTCATCGCCTCGGCGGCGGCGGTGGCCTCGTCCAGCAGGGAGGCGCCGGCGATCTCGAGCCCGGTGAGGTCGGAGACGACGGTCTGGAAGTTGAGCAGGGCCTCCAGCCGGCCCTGGGAGATCTCTGGCTGGTAGGGCGTGTACGCGGTGTACCAGCCGGGGTTCTCCAGCAGGTTGCGGCGGATGACCGCGGGGGTGACCGTGTCGTGGTAGCCCAGGCCGATCATCGAGGTGAGCACGGTGTTGCGGGCGGCCAGCGCGCGCAGCTCCCCGATCGCCTCGGTCTCGCTCGCCGCCGCGGGCAGCTCGAGCCGGTCGGCCGACCGGATCGCCTCGGGCACGGCCACCGCGGTCAGGTCGGCGACGGAGGCGAATCCGACCGCCTCCAGCATGCGGGTCTGGTCGGTGTCGTCGGGCCCGATGTGGCGGGTGGCGAACGGCGGGGGGGGCGAGCTCGCTGAGGGGTGACAGGTCGGTCATGGAAAGCCTCCCGAGGCGGTGGAGACCGGCGCTGGGCGCGGGCGTACGGGGCCGGATCTCCCCCTCTGTCATCTCGACCTGAGAGCTTCACCTGCCCCTGGCGGGGAGGCTTTCACCGTCGGTGAGACGCGCCTGGCGGACGCACCTGCTTTCCAGAGTCGCCTCGTCCGTGCGGTACAGGGTGCCTGAGAGATTCCGGGGAGGTTGCTCCTTCGGCGCCCCGATCATGGTCGGGGTCTCTCCCGCACAGGGTCGTCAGCGGGACCAACTTTACCCCGTGCGCCGAGCCTGCCGACGGCGGGCCAGCTCATCGCCGGGGTGATCGCCTAAAGGGCCTTCGTCGCTCTCCGCGCGCTCGCCGGGAAGCTCCGCCAGGGAGCCCTCCACCTCCTGCCAGACCCGGCCCAGCGCGATGCCGAACACGCCCTGGCCGCCCTGGAGCAGGTCGATGACCTCGTCGGGCGAGGTGCACTCGTAGACGCTGGCCCCGTCGCTCATCAGGGTGATCTGGGCCAGGTCGCCGGCCCCGCGGGAGCGCAGGTGGTGCACGGCGATCCGGATCTGCTGCAGGGAGACGCCCGTGTCGAGCAGGCGTTTGACGACCTTGAGCACCAGGATGTCGCGGAAGCCGTACAGCCGCTGGGTACCGGAGCCGTGCGCGGCTCTGACGGTGGGCTCGACCAGGCCGGTGCGCGCCCAGTAGTCCAGCTGCCGGTAGGTGATCCCGGCAGCGGTGCAGGCCGTGGGGCCTCGATAGCCGACGTCGGCGGGCGGGCTCACCGGTCGCCCGTCGAACAGCAGGCCTTCTTCTCCGGCGCGCTGGCGCGCCGACCGGCGCCGCCCCGGATCATCCTGGCCGGCCGCCTTTCCTTCGCCGCTGCTGACCGCCACTGCGGACCTCCGGCTTTCTCTCATCCCATGGCCTGATCTGGGGGTTTGTACACGGCCACAGGTTCACTCGCACCGTAAGACTGGGATCTGCCTCAGTCAACGACCCCACTCGGCGCGTCGTGAAGCGTAAATGCACCGAAATTCCTACCCCGCACGGCCGAAGTCCTCCGGCGAGATCTGGTCAAGGAACTCCCTGAACTTCTCCACCTCGTCCTCCTGCCCCTCCTGGTCCTCGGGAATGATCACCCCGGCCTCCCTGACCACGTCCTCGCTGGCGAAGATGCGGGCGCCGGTGCGCAGGGCCAGGGCGATGGAGTCCGACGGCCGGGCGCTCACCTCGGCCCCGTTGGAGAACACCAGGTCCGCGAAGAAGATCCCCTCCCGGAGCGCGACGATGTTCACCGTGGTCAGCCGGACGCCGAGCGCGTCGATGACGTCACGGAACAGATCGTGCGTGAGCGGCCGGGGCGGCGGCTCCTCGGCCTGCGCCATGGCGATCGCGGTCGCCTCGGTCATCCCGATCCAGATCGGCAGGTAGCGCTCCCCGTGTGCCTCCTTCAGCAGGACGATCGGCTGGTTGGAGGGCATCTCGACCCGGACGCCCACGACCTCCATCTGCAACACGGGCTGCTCCGTTTTCGCTGGGTTCAACCGTTTCATTCAACGTAACACCCGCGGGGGCGCGGGCGCCCGGTCAGGCCCTCACCGGCCCAGGACCCCACGAACACCGGAACGCAGCAGCGAGGCGTGCAATTCCAGCAGCAGGCCGGAGATCTCCCTGGCGGTCTCGTCGGCCCGGTCGATCGCGCCGGGCGCGCGGCGGCGCAGCAGCGGCGCGACGGCCTGCTCCACGAGCCCGGCC
>NZ_CDRNDK010000144.1:0-13853 GCF_977012225.1 Planomonospora algeriensis
GCCGCCGCCGGCCTGCGGACCGCGTGCCCGCGGCCTCCGCCGGCGCGGTCGTCTCCGCTCGCGCCGATCGGGCGGGGGAGGGGGCGGAGCCCGTGAATCCCGCCTGATCCGGGATCAGCGGGGGAACAGCTCGAAGCTCACGGCCGGCCGGCCGCCGAAGCGGGCCGAGGCCTCCGAGGTGGCCTGGCCGATGAGGGCCCGGCAGTACTCCTCCGGCTTCTGGTCGGTGAGCGCCTCGATGTAGGTGCGGTGCGCCAGCAGGGAGCGGACGGCGCGTTCCAGGTGGTCGCTCACGTCGACGGCGTGGGTCGGGTGGGGGGAGCCGTTCACGGCGACCCAGCGCACGCCGTTCCAGGGGGTGAAGCCCTCGTCGGCCAGTTCGGGGAAGATCCACCGGTTCCCCGCGTCGGCGGCGGCGTCCAGGACGGCCCGGCCCACGGCGCGGTGGTCGGGGGTGTTCCAGGAGGTGCGGCCGTCCCAGGTGTCGTGGTGGTTGATGGTGATCAGCACCTCCGGCCGGCGGCGCCGGATCTCCCGGGTCAGGTCGCGGCGCAGGGCGGGGCCGTACTCGATCACTCCGTCGCGGTGGTGGAGGAAGTCGACCGAGGTGACGCCGACCACCGCGGCGCCGGCCCGCTGCTCGCTCTCCCGCAGGGAGGCGGCCTGGCCGGGGGGCACGGTGTCGATGCCGGCCTCGCCCCTGGTGACCAGCAGGTAGAAGATCTCGCGGCCCTCGCCGGTCCAGCGGGAGATCGCCGCCGCGGAGCCGTACTCCAGGTCGTCGGGGTGGGCGACGATCGCCAGTGCCCGGGTCCAGTCGCCGGGCATCGCCTCGAACCGCTCGGTCATCAGGACCTCCAAGGGTTGATCTACATCGCAAAGGCGAAGGGTCGCTTCACTGAGGGCGATCCGATCTTGGCAAATCCCCTGCGCGGAGGGAAGGAGAAGCGCCCCTCGCCGCGGGCCGGAGAGCCGGCGGCTGAGAATCTACATCGTAAAGGAAAGGTGATGGATACCCTGACGAAGTGGCTGAGCCGTACCTGACGCTGGACGACCCCGTCGAGCACGAGATCGAGATCAAGCGGTCGCGGTTCATCTGCGCGATCGCCCCCGCCTCCTCGGAGGAGGAGGCGCGCGACTTCGTCGCCGGGCGCAGGGAGCTGTATCCCGACGCCACGCACAACTGCTCGGCCTACGTGATCGGCGACCGGCGGCTGCAGAAGGCCGACGACGACGGCGAACCCGGCGGGACGGCGGGCACGCCGATGCTGGAGACCCTGCTGCGCCGGGGGCTCGGTGACGTGGCGACGGTGGTCACCCGCTACTTCGGCGGGGTCAAGCTGGGTGCGGGCGGGCTGGTCCGCGCGTACGGCGGGGCGGTCGGCAGGACACTGGACCTGGTCGTGCCGGTGGAGATGGTGCCGGCCAGGGTCGTGACCGTGACCGTGGACCACGTCCGTGCCGGCCGGCTGGAGAACGACCTGCGGATCTCGCCGTACGAGGTGCGCGAGGTGGTCTACGGCGCGCGGGTCGGCCTGGAGGTGGCGGTGCGGGAGTCGGAGCTGGAGGTCTTCCCCGACTGGGTGGCCACGCTGACGGCGGGTCAGGCCGTCATCGAACCAGGGGAAACGGTGTATCTCCGGAGAGTCTGACCGGGCGTTTCTCCACGCCTCCGGCAGGGGAAACTGTGAGATAGGTCACATCCCTTCCGGCGGCGGCTCTGCCGCCGTTCACTCCGCCGGGTCGCCCTTCCTCTTCCGAGGCAGGGCCGGACTCGGCCGCCCTCCCCGCTCGCGCGGCTACTGCAAGGCTCTGACGTGCGAAGACGCTGAGATCCGGTGACCTCCTCCGGCGGACCGCCGGGCGGATGCCGCCGGATGGCCGGCTCTTGAGGTTTTCCACACCCCGCCGCTGAGGAGTCCGCCAGTCCACAATGGCGCTCAGCCCCATGCACGGCATATCCAGGGTTCCCTAGCCTTGTCCCATGAGTCCAACGACTGTCGACGGAATCGCCAAGTGGGCGACTGACCTTATGGCTGACCTGGGAGCACCCGGGGCGGGGATCGCGATCGCGCTGGAGAACCTCTTCCCGCCGCTGCCCAGTGAGGTGATTCTGCCGCTGGCGGGCTTCACCGCGGGTCAGGACAAGATGAGTCTGTTCGACGCCGTGCTCTGGACCACCCTGGGATCGGTGATCGGCGCGCTGGCGCTGTACGCGGTCGGCGCGCTGCTCGGCCGGGACCGGGTGATCTCCATCGCGTCCAAGCTGCCGCTGATCAGCATCTCCGACATCGAGAAGACCGAGGCCTGGTTCGCCAGGCACGGCAGGAAGACGGTCTTCTTCGGGCGCATGATCCCCATCTTCCGCAGCCTCATCTCGATCCCGGCGGGCGTCGAGCGCATGCCGGTCTCGATCTTCACCCTGCTCACGCTGATGGGCAGCCTCATCTGGAATACCGCGTTCATCATGGCGGGCTACCTCCTCGGGGACAACTACGAGCTGGTCGAGCAGTACATGGGGATCGTCTCCAAGGCCGTGCTGGGCGTCGTCCTGCTGGCCATCGTGATCTTCATCACGGTCCGGCTGAAGGACCGGCGCAAGGGCAAGCACCACGCCGGATGACGGCGGGACGGTCCGGCCGCCGGCCGGATCGCGCCGGGCGCGCCCCCGGCCTGCGACCGGACCGGTCTCCGTGACCGCCGGGCGCCCGCTCAGCCCTCCAGGGCGTACTGCATGACGCGGAACTTGGCCTGGGCCTCGGCGAGCTCGGCGGCCGGATCCGAGTCGCCCATGATGCCGCAGCCGGCGAAGAGCCGGGCGCGGTCGCCGTCGACCTGGGCGCAGCGCAGGGCGATGCCCCACTCGCCGTCGCCGCGGGCGTCGATCCAGCCCACCGGACCGGCGTAGCCGGCGCGGTCCATGCCTTCCAGTTCGCGGATGACCTGCAGGGCGGTCCGGGTGGGGGTGCCGCCGACGGCCGCGGTCGGGTGCAGGGCGGCGACCACGTCCAGGACCGAGAGCCCGGCCGACAGCCGGCCGGTCACCGGGCTGGCGAGGTGCTGGACGTTGGGCAGCACGAGCAGCTCGGGCTCTTCGGGGATCTTCAGCTCGGCGCAGAGCGGGATGAGGGTCCGGCGGACGGAGTCGATCGCGCAGGCGTGCTCCCGGCGGTCCTTGGCGGAGGCGAACAGGGCCTCCCCGCGGGCCGCGTCGTCGGCCGGGCCGGTGCCGCGGGGGGCGGTGCCGGCCAGGACGAGGGACTCGACGGTCTCGCCGGTGCGGCGGACCAGCAGCTCGGGGGTGGCGCCGACCAGTCCGGAGCAGGCGAAGGTGTAGCACTCGGGGAAGCGCCCGGCCAGGCGGGACAGGAGCAGCCGTACGTCGATGGGGTGTTCGGCGACGGCGGTCAGGTCGCGGGCGAGCACGGCCTTCTCCAGGACGCCGGAGCGGATCCGGTGGGCGGCCCGCGCGACGGCGTGCTCCCATTCGGGAGCGGTGAGGCTGCCGTCGCCGTAGCGGATCCGGCCGGGGTCGCGGGGAGCGGTGATCTCGTCGAGGCGGCCCTCGCCGACGGTGGTGAGCCAGGCCAGGCCGTCGCGGCGGGCGAGGATCGTCCGGGGGACGACGAGGACGGAGCCGGGGGAGGCGGGGTCGAAGGCGAAGGAGCCGAAGGCGACGGGACCGGAACCGGGGACGCGCGCCTCGTCGTCGACGTGGGCTCCGGCGAAGACGGCCGAGAGCCAGTCGCGGGCCCAGTCGAAGCGTCCGGGGCCGGGGGGCACGCTCACCCGCGCGGCCTCTCCCCAGGCGACCAGGCCCTCGCCGTGCCGGACCCAGGCATAGGGGGCGGCGGCGGGAAGCCGCGTGAGCAGGTCGCCGGGGTCGGCGACGAGGGTGGTCCTCACCACGAGAGGACGGGGTGATCCGAGCGCGGCTCTCACTCCTGACACTCTATGCGGAAACTGAACGTGTTCGACGGCGACCCCCTGGGATGGCACGGCCTCCGGAGTCCGTCAAGGGAACCAAGCGAGTCGGTCAACCGGGAGCGCTGTCGCGGCCTGCGGTGATACATCCGGGAGCAGATGCGATCCGCCCTCCGGAGGTGCCATGGCGCGCAGGACTGTGACCGTGTTCACAGCGACACTGACCGCGGCGGCGGTCCTGGCGGCCGGATGGGCGACTCCGGCGGGGGCCGCGAGGACCGCGGGGGCGGCCGTGCCGTGGCGGCCCGTGGTCATGGCCGCGCTGGGCGACTCCATCAGCGCCGGGTTCAACGTCTGCGGCTGGTACGTCTCGTGCACCTCGCGCTCGTGGGCGGCGGGGGACCACGCCGAGGTGCACAGTCACTACCTGCGGCTGCTCGCCCGCGACGAGGCCGTCGAGGGGCACAACGTCAACCTCGCAGCCCCCGGCGCGACCAGCGCCGACCTGTCCGGGCAGATGGCGCGGGCGGTCGCCCGGCGGGCCGACTACGTGACGGTCCTGATCGGGGCTCAGGACGCCTGCGTGCCGGAGGAGCGGAGGATGACGCCGGTCGCGGTCTACCGTGCCAGGGTGGCCGCCGCACTGCGGCTGCTCAAGGAGCGGCGGCCGGGGGCGCGGGTGTTCCTGGCCAGCATCCCCGATCTGAAGCGGCTGTGGCGGGTGGGCAAGGACAACGTGGCGGCCCGCGGTTTCTGGACGGTCGGCCGGATCTGCCCCACGATGCTGGCGCGGCCGGTCTCCACCGCCCCGGCGGACCGGGCGCGCCGCGACCGGGTGCGGGCGCGGGTCGCGGCCTACAACAGGGCGCTGGCGGGGGTCTGCGCGGAGTACGGCCGGGCGTGCCGGTTCGACGGCGGGGCGGTGTTCCGCTACCCCTTCACGCTGGACCACGTCAGCGGGTGGGACTTCTTCCATCCCAACGCCGCGGGGCAGCGGCTGATCGCCAAGACGACCTTCGCGGCGGCCCGCGGCTGGATCGACGAGCCCGTCCGGGGGCCGGCCGGGGAGCGCTAACGCCCCCCGGCCTCGGTCTCCTCCGCCCGGTCCGCGGCCATGGCGGCCGCGGACCGGTTCACCCCTCCAGGCCCGCGAGCACCAGAGCGGTCCGCTCGGGCTCGGAGAACATCGGCCAGTGGCCGGTGGGGAGTTCGGCGAAGCTCCACTCGGGCCCGGCCAGCGCCGCGAAGAACGGGTGTCCGGAAGCGATCATCGCGTGGACCTGCTCCAGCGGGAACGAGCACGTGACGAGCGTCTTGGGCAGCCGCTCCGCCGCGCCGGTGAGCGTCAGCGGGGCGGTCATGGAGCCGTACGGCTGCGGTGTCGCGCGGGAGGCGAACCAGGTGCGCTCGGCCTCGCCGAGGCCCTCCAGGCTGGCGCCGGCCTTCTCCTGCTCCTCCCAGGACGGCAGCGGATAGGCGGTGCCGCCCTGCTCGGCGACCCGCTGCTCGATGGAGGCCCGCTCCGGGGGCTCGTTCATGTCCATCCAGGCCATGCCGTCGGCCAGGGGCCCGCTGTCGAGGTAGACCACGCGGGCGATGCGCTCGGGGATCCGGTCGGCCGCTCCGGTGACGGGCCCGCCGCCGCCGCTGTGCGCCACGAGGACCACATCGTGCAGGTCGGCGTAGACGATCGTGTTGACGATGTCCTGGACGTGGGTCTCCAGGTCCGTCTCCGGGGTGGCCAGGTGGACCCGGTCGCCGAGGCCGGTGAGGGTGACGGGATGGACGTCGTGGCCTTCGGCGCGGAGTCGGTCGGTGACCTTCTCCCAGGCCCAGCCGCCGAGCCAGAAGCCGGGGACCAGGACGTAGGTCCGCCGGGCCGGGGTCTCGGCGGGGGTGGGGGCGGGGGTGCCGGCGGTCGGCTGGCTCATGGGTCTTGGTCCTTCCGTCGTCGTGTGTTCTCACCCTAGGATGGAATCCGGGCAGTTTCGGTCCTGATTTCCGAGGTGTTTTCCATGACGGCCGCGCGGGTGCTGGCGCTGCTCGAACTGCTGCAGGCCGCCCCCGGCCTGACCGGGCCGGAGCTGGCCGCCCGGCTGGAGGTCGACGAGCGCACCGTGCGCCGCTACGCGGTCCGGCTGGGCGAGCTCGGCGTGCCGGTGGAGGCCGAGCGGGGGCGTTACGGCGGTTACCGGTTGCTGCCGGGCTACAAGCTGCCGCCGCTGATGCTCACCGATGACGAGGCGACGGCGGTGGTGCTGGGACTGGTGGCCGGGCGACGGACCGGCCTGGCGGTGGGGGAGGCGGCGACCGAGAGCGCGCTGGCCAAGATCCAGCGGGTGCTGCCACGGGCGCTGCGCGACCGCGTCGACGCGGTCGCGCAGACCCTCGACCACACCCGCGCCCCGGCGGCCACACCCGTCCCGAAGGCCGGGCCGCTGCTGGTGCTGGCCGACGCCGTCCGGCACGGGCGCACGGTACGGCTGGTCTACCGGTCGTGGAAGGGGGAGCCGTCGGAGCGCGAGCTGGATCCGTACGGCATCGTCTTCCACTCCGGGCGGTGGTACGTCGCGGGGTTCGACCACCGCAGCGGCGAGGTCCGCACCTTCCGGATGGACCGGGTGGCGGACGCCGGGCGCACCGATCGGAGATTCGAGGTCCCGGAGGGTTTCGACGCGGCAGGGCACGTGACGGGATCGCTGGCGGCGGTGCCGTACCGGTACGAGGTGCGGGTGCTGCTGGCCGCGACGCCGGAGGAGGCGCGTCGGCGGGTGCCGGCGTCGGCCGCGACGCTGGAGGAGGCGCCCGGGGGTGTGCTGCTGACGACGCGGGCCGAGCGGCTGGACGGGATGGCGCAGATGCTGGCCGGGCTCGGCTGGCCGTTCACGGTGCTCGAACCGGAGGCGCTGCGCGGGGAGGTGCGGGCGCTGGCCGCGCGGCTGGCGGAGTGGGCCGCGCCTTGACCCGCGGCGGTGACATGCGGCGGTGACCCGCGGCCGGCGGCGTTCTCGGGTGAGTGCGGCGGCCCTGAGGGGTCAGCGCGGGGGGAGCGGGGGGATGGAGAGCCGGGGCCGGTCGGCGGGGTTGGGCGTGTGCGGCGGGTGGACGGCCAGCCGCTCCAGCGCTACCCGGATCGCGGTGTCCAGCTGGGCGTCGATCCCCGCGGCGTAGTCCTGCGGGGTGATGTCCACCTCGAGGTCGGGGTCGGTGCCGTAGTTCTCCACCCGCCAGCCGACGTCGTCGAAGGCGAAGGAGAACTCCGGCTGGGTGGTGACGGTCCCGTCGGCCAGCTGGTGGCGGGGCCAGATGCCGATCACCCCGCCCCAGGTGCGCTTGCCGATCAGCGGGCCCAGGCCCAGCAGTTTGAAGGTGTGGCTGAAGATGTCGCCGTCGGAGCCCGCCCACTCGTTGGTGATCGCCACCATGGGCCCGCGGGGCGACTCCTCGGGGTAGGGCTCGGGCACGCCCCAGCGGGGGTGGTTGTAGCCCAGGCGGCGCCGGGAGAGCTTCTCCAGCAGCAGGGAGGAGACGTGGCCGCCGCCGTTGAAGCGGACGTCGACGATCAGGCCCTCCCGGTCGTACTCGGCCAGGAAGCCGCGGTGGAACTCGGCGTAGCCGTCCGGGCCCATGTCGGGGATGTGCAGGTAGCCGATCCGGCCGCCGGTGCGCTCGTGGCAGCGGGCGCGGTTGTCGCGGACCCAGTCGCGGTAGCGGCCCGGCTGCTCGTCGGCGATGGCCCGCACGGTGACGGTCCGTCTCTCCTCGCCGCGGGCGATGGTGAGCTGGACCTCCTCGTCGGCCTGGTTGACCAGGTGCTCGGCGGGGCCGGTGGCGGCGTTGACGCTCTGGCCGTTGACGGCCAGGATCGCGTCACCGGGCCGTACGTCGACGCCGAGGCGGTTGAACGGGGAGGTGGCCTCGGGGTTCCAGCGGTCGCCGTCGACGATCCGGGTGATGCGGTGCAGGCCGTCGGTGAAGGACAGGTCGACGCCGAGCTTGCCCTGGCGGTAGTGCGGGCGGGCGCGGTAGGCGCCGCCGCTCTCGTAGGCGTGGGAGGTGCCGAGCTCGCCGAGCAGTTCCCACAGCAGGTCGGAGAACTCCCCGCGGGTGGTGACCCGGTCCACCAGCGGCAGGTAGCGGCGGTAGACGCCCTCCCAGTCGATGCCGGCCATGTCCTCGGCCCAGAAGTGCTCGCGCTGCAGGCGCCAGGCCTCGCGGAACATCTGCCGCCATTCGGCTTCGGGGCAGACGGAGACCTTGACGCGGGACAGGTCGATCCAGCCGCTCTCGCGGCCGGGGCTCTCGTCGTCCTCGGGGGCCTCGCCGGCCTTGACGACGCGCAGCCGTGACCCGGAGCGGTAGAGCAAGGTGGCGCCGTCGCGGCCGAGCTGGAACTCCGACACGTCCGTGACCAGGGTCTCGTGCTTCTGCTTGGCGAAGTCGTAGGCGCACAGGGTGCCGTCGGAGAAGGCGGCGTGCTCGTCGCCGAGGGCGCCCTCGACGGGGTAGGTGAGGTAGACGGCCTTGCCTTTGATCGCGGCGACGGACTCGTAGCGGCATTCGGGGACGGGGAAGGCGACGATGCGGTTCGCCAGGCCGTCGGTGTCGACGACGAATTCGATCTCCTCGTCGTCCTCGTCCTCGTCGGCGCCGGACAGGGGCCGGGGCTCGGGGACGAAGGGGGAGCCGGTGCCGGCGCGCAGGGCCAGGGCGTACAGGCGGGAGCCGAGGGGGAAGCCCAGGTCGAAGCCGAGCTCGTCGTAGACGGGGTTGAAGACGCGCTGGCCGACGAAGTAGAGGTAGCGGCCGGCGGGGTCGAAGGCGGGGGAGGAGTCCCACAGCACGGGGCGGGTGGCGGGGAAGGTCTCGCCGGTGGCGGCCCGGCACAGTCTGATCGCCATGGTCTGGGCGGTGTCGCGGAAGGCGTAGGCGAGCCAGCGGCCGTCGGGGGACCAGGCGGGGTCCTCGACTGCGCCGAACCGGCTGGAGTCGATCACGGTGGCCTGGGCGGAGCCGGCGGCCAGGTCGACGAGGAGCAGTTCGTTGCGGTGGTTGGTGACGGCGACGGTGTCGGCCTTGGGGGAGACCTGCAGCGCGGTGATCCGGCCGGTGTCGAGGTGGTCGAGCCGCAGGGGTTCGGCGGTGCCGTCGGCGGTCAGGACGGTCAGGGTCTCGCGGTCGCGGTCGTCGCTGGCGGCGGTGATCAGCCGCAGGCCGTCGTTGAGCCAGGTCAGCAGCCGGTAGCGGACGCCGTAGGGGGCGCCGTGCTGGCGGACGGGGCCTTCCCAGGCGGCGAAGGAGAACGCCTTGCCGCGGGTGGTGATGGCCAGGCCGCTGCCGTCGGGGCTGAGGGTGGCGCTGTCGAGGAAGCTCTGGGCGGGGACGAAGCGCCGGTTGCGCTGGGTGCGGGAGCTGCGCAGGCTGACCTCGACGCGGCGGGACTCCCCGTCGTCCAGCAGGTAGAGCTCGCCGCCGGCGTGGTAGACGAGCCGGCGTCCGTCGCCGGACAGGTTGCGGGCGTAGTAGTCGGTGTGGTCGGTGTGCCGGCGCAGGTCGGTGCCGTCGGCGGTGCAGGAGTAGACGTTGCCGACGCCCTCGTGGTCGGAGATGAAGTAGACCCGTTCCGCGGCCCAGCAGGGGGAGGCGAGGTTGCCCGGCAGGGTGATGAGCCGCCGGAAGGTGCCGTCGCCGATCCACAGGTCGCCGACGGTGCCGCCGCGGTAGCGCTTCCAGCGGGCGGGGTCGGCGGTGTTGCGGCCGATCACGATGTGCGGGCCGTAGGAGATGGAGTTGGCCGGCCCGTACGGCAGGCGTTCGGGGACGCTGTGCGGCAGGACGCGGTGCAGCCATTTCTGGCCGTGGAAGGGCTGGCCGGTGTCGCTGGCGTACAGGATCGCTCCGTCGGGGTCCCAGCCGGTGACGGTGGAGCGGGTGCCGTGGTAGGTGACGCGCCGGGCGGAGCCGCCGTCGGCGGGCATCACGTAGACCTCTTCGGGGCCCTCCTCGCGGCCGGCGAAGGCGATGCGGTCGCCGCCGGGGGAGAAGCGCGGGTAGCCGGCTTCGGCGACTCCGGCGGTGAGGCGGAAGGCGCGGCCGCCCGCGGCGGGCACCATCCAGAGATCGTCCTCGGCGGCGAACACGACGACGTCGCCGAAGACCGTCGGGAACCGCAGGTAGGCGGACATGGTGGCTCGCTCCGTGGTAAGGCGGTTGGAAAACGTCTCCCGGTGCGGCCCGGGCGTCTCCCGGCCGCCCGGTTCCCATGTCCGGGGCGGAGGGGACGTTCCGGGTGCTTCCGGGCGTCACGCGGCGTGACGTCGGGATGTCCCGGAATCGTCCCCTGACGGTGCGGGGCTATTCGGCGCCCTCGGGGCGTTTGGCCTGCCGCTTGGCCTGCTTCGCCTCGCGTGTGGCCTTGATCGCGGCCTTCTTCTGCTTGCCCGAGGCCTTGCTGGGCTTCTTCTTCTCGGTCATCTTCCCCCCTGATTTCTGTACGGCGATGCATCCGATTGAGAGCATCAAGCCTGTTCGTACCCTTTCTGGAGGTTGGCCATCCATCGGGGGTGGAGTGACGGATGGTGTCTCCGGATTCGTCCTCCCGATGCGCCCGGAGGGTTGCGGAGGTCTCCGGAGTGGAGGGCCGGTGCGCCTTGCGGGAGCGGCCCGCGCCTCTTGCGGCGAGCAGGCAAAGAAGAGGTAAATCGCAGCCCTCGGAACGGATAACGATCTTCATGATTGGGCAGAACGTCGGCACACGCCTTGCATTCCGGGGAGGTGCGGCATGGCCTGGTCGAAAGACGAGGAGCGAATGCTGCTGCAGATCGAGCGTCACCTCGTCGACGAGGACCCGCGGCTGGCCGCGCGGCTGGAGTCGTTCAACGAGCGCGTCCAGCGCAGAGAAGGAGGCCGCCGCCGGGGCGATCCCGGGGGCGGGGCGGGGCGGTTGCGCCGGCGCCCGCGCCGTTCGACGGTCATCATCATGGTCAGCTGGCTGCTGATCGCGACTCTGATCGCAACGCTGCTGATCATGGTCCTGCGGCACGACGCCGCCGCGCTCCCCCTCTGAGCGGGAGCGCGCGGGGCGGCCGGCGCGGGGAGCGGGTCAGCCCAGGGCGCGCAGGAACGCCGCGGCCACCGGGGCCGCGTCCGTGCCGCCGCCCGCGCCCTCCTCGACGATCACGGCGAAGGCCAGGTCGCCCTTGAAGCCGATGAACCAGGCGTGGGTCTTCAGGTCGTCCTGAGGACCGTACTCCGCGGTGCCGGTCTTGCCGCGGGTGCCCGCGGGAAGACCCGCGCCCTCGGCGGTGCCCTTGGTGACCACGGCGGACATCATCCGGTGCATCGGGCCGACGACGCCTTCGGGCAGGGCCCGCGGCTCGAGCTTCTGCCCGGCCGCCGGCACGAGGGTCGGCGGGCGCCAGGTGCCGTCGGCGAGCGCGGCGGCGACCGAGGCCATCATCAGCGGGCTGGCGGTGATGCGTCCCTGGCCGAAGGACTCGGCGGCCAGTTCGGCGTCGCTCTCCGCCCGGGGGATCTTGCCGCCGTGCACCTCGGCGCCGCCGATGTCGAGCTGCTGGTTGAAGCCGAACAGCTCGGCGGTCCGCACCATCTCGTCGGCGCCCAGCCGCTCCTTGGCCAGGGGGGCGAAGGTGGTGTTGCAGGAGTGGGCGAAGGAGTCGGAGAAGGTCACCGAGCCGTAGGCGGCGTGGTGGGAGTTGCGGATGGGCAGCCCGCCGACGTTGACGTCCTTGGGGCAGGTGACCTTCTCACCGGGGCCCACGCCGGCTTCGAGGAGCCCGACGGCGGTGACCGCCTTGAAGGTGGAGCCGGGCGGGTAGGCGCCGTTCAGGGCGCGGTTGAAGCCGCCCTTGTTGTTGACGACGGCGAGGATCTCGCCGGTCGAGGGCTTGATCGCGACCATCGAGGCGGTCTTGTCGAGGTCGCGCACGGCCCCGGCCGCGGCGTCCTGGACCCGCAGGTCCAGACTGGTCTCCAGGGGCTCGCCCTTCTCGCCCTCGATGGTGCCGACGGTCTTGGCGGTCGCGGCCGCGCCGCCGGCGCCGACGATCTGGATCTCGGTGCCGGGGGTGCCGGCCAGGCGCTGCTGGAACCTCTCCTGCAGGCCGCCCCGCCCGACGGCCTGGCCGGGCTTGTAGGGGGAGCCGAGCTTCTTGACGTCCTTGTCGGTGGCCTTGTCGAGGAAGCCGACGAGCTGCTGGACCGAGCCGCCCACACCGCCGCCGTCGATGCGCTCGCCGCCGGCGGCGGTGATGGCCGCCCGCTGGGGCCAGTTGGTCTTCAGCGCGAAGGAGGATCCGGCGGTGAGGCCGGGGTGGACCGCGGAAGGCGACCAGTCGACCTTCCAGTGCCGGTCGACGACCGCCAGGTCGATGGTCCCGGCGTAGCTCCACTCGCCGACGTTCTTCAGCCGGAGGGTGGCGGTGTAGGCGGCCTGGGCGGTGTCGTCGCCGGTCTCGCGGACCCCGTCGAGCCGGATCGCGGTGCTCTCCACCGCCCAGCCCCTGCGCATGTCGTCGTAGGCGCGGGCGAAGGCGGGGTCGGCGGCGCCCAGCTCGGCGCGCATGGCGGCCTGGTCGCCCCGTTGCCAGGCCTGGGTGAAGCGCTGCGCGGTCTCCTGCGGGGTGCCGCGCGTGTGGAGGTACCACCAGGCGCCGCCGCCGGCGGCGCCCGCCACCAGCACGGTGGTCACCGTTGCGATCGCTATCGTCCTGCCGCGCGGCATCTGGCCACCCCCGTTCGCCGAAGCTCAGCGCACCACCCTAGCGTGGCCAATCCGACATATGCCGAAATATGATCAACTGTCCTGGGTACGGCGGGGGGCGTAGGCGGCCACGTACTCCTGCCCGGAGAGGCGCTGGATCTCCGCCATGATCTCGTCGGTCACCTTGCGGCGGTCGCGCGCGCTGGACTCCGAGCCGGTGAACGTCATCGGCTCGCCGATCCGCACCCCGACCCGGCCCAGCCGGGGGACCGACGCGCCGATCGGCAGCACCCCGTCGGTGCCGGACATGGCCACCGGGAGCACCGGCGCCCCCGTGGCCAGGGCCAGCCAGGCGACGCCGACCTTGCCGCGGTAGAGGCGGCCGTCGGGGGAGCGGGTGCCCTCGGGGTAGATGCCGAACAGGCCGCCGTCCTTGAGCACCCGGGCCGCGGCGTCGAGCATGTCCTGGGCGGCGGTGGGGCTCTGCCGGTCGATGGCGATCTGGCCGGTGGCCCGCATCCACGCGGCGGTGACGGGGTTGCCGGTGAAGTACTCCTGCTTGGCGACGAAACGCACCTGACGGGGGACCACCAGCGGAAGGAAGGTCGAGTCGAGGACCGACAGGTGGTTGGAGGCCAGGATGGCCGGGCCGGCGGCCGGCACGTGCTCCACCCCGATGGCCGTGGTCGGCCAGAGCAGGTGCAGGAAGGGAGAGCTGACGGTCTTGGCCAGGCGGTAGAGCACGGACTCTCCTCACGGTACGGAAGAACACCACAGTAGGCGGTGGCCCGGCGACCGGCGGGTGTGGACATCCTCACAAGCCAAGCTTTGATGTTTGTAGCCCTGGTCCAAAGCCGGGAGCCCGGAAGGGCGCGGAGCGGGCGCCTGGGGCAAAGGAAACGCCCCGCGGGCGCCGGAGCGCCCGCGGGGCGGGACGTTTAGTGCCGATGTGGCGGTCGCCTCCTCGGCGAGAGGCACAACACGGCTCCAGCCGAACGGTATTCCGTGAAGGCGGTAATTTGCGGCCCGGGGGACACAAACCACATCGGCACGATGACTCTAACGGACGCGGGGGGGTGGTTATTCCACTTCCGGGTTACCGGTGAGCCGGATGTGGCCGCCCGCGCCGGTCCGGGCGGGATTCAGGCGGGGGAGGGCGCGGCGGGCAGGCGGACGGTGAAGACGGTGCCGCCGCCCTGGCGCGGGG
>NZ_CDRNDK010000145.1:0-13746 GCF_977012225.1 Planomonospora algeriensis
GCCTGCCGGCTCACCAGGAACGCGGCCGCCGCGCCGTACAGCGGCACCGCCGCGATCGCGGCGGCGGCGGACCACCGGACCGCGAGGCCGAGTGCGAGGCCGAGTGCGGCGGTGAGCAGGACGGCGAGTCCGGCAGAGGAATCCCCTGCCTGCGGGAGGTCATGGTTCACGCGGGTCCCATCGGCAGGCGCCGGCCGTTCATTAGCGGAATCGCTGTGCCGGTCGTCACCCGGTGCGCCGGGCGGCACGGCTATCTCTCGTTGACCTCCGTCAGCGGCAGCGGCCGGTCGAGGTTGGCCGGGGCGTTCCACTTCTGCAGCTCGGAGCGGTCGCAGACGGCCACCTTGACCTTGCTGGTGCCGTCGGTGTGCGTGTCGGGGTTCGGCACCGTGAGGTCGGTCGGGACCAGGCAGTTGCCGTAGCCGTCCATGATGCGGTAGCCGGTGGCGTAGTCGCCGGTGTCGCCGAACACGGTCCAGCGCAGCTCGATCGGGAGGGTCCCGGTGGCGGCGCAGGAGGTCAGCCGCACGTACTGGCCCGCGGCGGTGGAGCCGGGGCTGCGCAGGCAGTATCCGGTCCCGCCGTCGGCGACGGTGCGGATGCGGCCGGTGGTCCCGGTGGCGCTGGCCGCGGGGATCGACCACTTCTGGTTCCAGCGGATGCTGCCGTTGGGCACGTGCTTGCAGAACCAGACGATCAGATAGGTGGGGTTGGTCTGGAAGCCGGTGACGTCGACGCACCGGCTGAACTGCTCGTAGTTGACGATCTGCCCGGTGGCGGGCCCCGCCATGCCGGTGCCGACGCCGGTCTGGGGCCGGAAGACCTGCCGGTTGGCGGTGGTGCCGCACGTGCCGAGGGTGACGTAGCTGCCCGGCAGACCGGGGCTGCTCAGGTTGAAGCAGTAGGAGTTCAGGGTCGCGCCGTCACTGGTGCCCTGGAAGTTGGAGTTGTCGTTGAGGCTCCACTGCTGCCGCGGGATGCGCGTCGGCTGGCAGGGCTGGAACACCACGTAGGCTCCGGTCGCCTGGGACGACGGCGTGTCCAGGCACATGCCCAGCGTGGCGGTCGAGCTCTCGGAGTCCACCAGCTTGAGGAACAGATCCTGGGTGTAGGCGAACCGCTGCTGGCCGGCGCCGGGCTGGCACTTCTGCATCTGCAGCCGGGTGCCGGCCAGGACCGGCTCGGCGAGACCGGCGTCCATGCAAAGGGGGTCGGCGCCGTTGGCCTGGGCGAGCCGGATCTGCCCGCCGACGATGTTGGCGTTGGTGGTCTGGAAGGAGTACGTGGCCTCGATGCTCCTGGTGCCCGGGGTCCCTTCGTCGAAGGCGCCGTCCGGGCCGTCGATACCGGTGGAGGTCAGCAGCGCGCGGTCCGGCACGTCCGTCGGGACGCAGCCGAGCTCGTTGTCGTCGACGTCCAGGTAGGCGATCTCCACGCGGTAGCGCGGCGGGCGCAGCGAGGCGTCCGGGGAGAGGCTGCCCGCCATCTCGCAGGAGGGCAGCTGCTCCAGCAGGCCTTCGCGCGTGCCGTCCGAGGCCGCGGCCTTCGAGGCCGCACGGATCTGCCCGAGCGCGGTGTCGATACCGGCCTGGGCGGCGTGCAGCGCGCGGGTGCGCTCCATGGTGGCGCGGGTGGAGCTGATCTGGTTGAGCACCACCGGGACCAGCAGCGCGCTCAGCGAGACGGCGACCAGGGTGATCAGCAGGGCCATCGGCAGCGAACCCCGGTCACCGTCTCCGCGGTGCGCCGCGGCGGAGACGAGGCTCCGCCTCCGCGGCTCCGGTACGGATGTCATGATCACGGTCTCCCTTCGCTGCAGATGTTGTCGTCGGGTGTCTTGCGGGACGTGTTGAGGGCGGTGAACGCGACGTCGAGGTTCGCGGTGCCGGTCCTGTCCCCGCCGCCCGCCCGGGTGGTCAGGCGGATCCGCAGCCGCTGGTAGTCGGGGGCGAACCCGGGACCGGCGGCGCTCGCGCCGGAGGCGTCGTAGGTGAGGGATCCGGCCTTCTGCCGCTGGAAGGGCGGGTTCAGCGCCAGGTCGTCCGCCACGACGTACGACGCCAGCGTCTGACCGGCCGCCCCCGGTGCGGGCGGTGAGCCGGGCGTCCAGCGGAGCAGCTGCAGGACGCCCCGGCCCGTGTCCAGCCGGAGCTGCCTGCACTCCGGCGCGCCGGCCTGCGGGGCCGTCCCGTCCGTCTTCGGGGCCGTCCCGGCGAACTCGACGTACCAGGCGCCGCCGTCCCGGCCGGGTTCGCCGATCCAGGACGCGTAGCGGATCTCCTTGTCCAGCCGCTGGAAGGCGGTGTGCAGCTGGGACTGCGCGGTCGAGACCGCCTCCACCGTGCCGGTGACGCGGTAGACCTGGACGATCCCGGCGGTGACCATGGCCATCAGCACGCCCATGATGGCCATGGCCACCAGGACCTCGACCAGCGAGATCCCGGCGTCCCCCCGGGACCCGGCGGTCCCGGTGAGCCTTCCGGCTCCGGCGGTCCCGGCGGGCCTCCCGGACCTGGCGGTCCCGGGGTTCCCACCGGTCCCGGCGGACCGCCGGGACCGGAGCGTGCCCGTCACCATCGCACGTTCCAGTTGAGGTTCAGCGTCTTGGTGGCGCCGGAGCCGTCCCGCACCGTCAGCGTGACGGCGTGGTCGCCCACGCTGTACGGCCTGCCGCTGATCTTCGACCCGGAGAGGGTGAGGCCCGCCGGCAGCCCGCTCGCCTGCCAGGTGTAGCCGCCGGTTCCACCCGTCGCCTTGAGGTTGAGCGAGGTGTTCTTGTTGTAGCGGCTGCTCAGGTTGGGAGCGTCGGGGTTCGGAGTCGTGATCCGCAGGGTGCTCACGTTCCTGGTCAGCACGGTCCAGGTGAACGTCTGCGAGACGCTGTCGCCCGCGCTGTCGGCCACGCGGACCGTGACGTTGTACTGGCCGGCCTGCTGCACGGTGCCGGAGATCTCACCTGTCCTGGTGTCGATCGACAGCCCGGTGGGCAGGTTCTGCGCGCTCCACGTGTACGGCTCGGTGCCGCCGTCCGCGGCGAGGTCGAATCCGGACACGGATTCGCCGACGTAGTCCGACTGCGGCTGCGGGGCTTCCAGCTCCAGGGTGAGGATCTTCCAGGTGAACGTCTCCGAGTCGGTCTTCCCTCCTTGGTCGGTGATCTTCACGGTCACGGTCTCCGTCTGGTAGGTCGTCGGGGTGCCGGAGATGACACCGGTCGAGGTGTTGATGGACAGGCCCTTGGGCAGCCCGGTCGCCGACCAGGTCAGCGCGGGCCAGCCGCCGGTCGCGGTCAGCGGCAGCGAGACCGCCGTGTCGGCCCGGGTGGTCCGGTCCGCGATAGCGGCCAGCTGCGGGAGGTTGTAGACGGTCCAGGTGAACCGGGCGTCGTCGGCGTCGCCCTGGCGGTCGGTGACGGTGGCCGTCACCGTGTACGTCCCGGCCGCCGTCGGGGTGCCGCTGATCAGGCCGCCGGGCGAGATGCTCATGCCCGCGGGCAGCCCGGTCGCCGACCAGGTCAGCGGGAGCCGTCCACCGGTCGCGGTGAGCTGGAGCTTCGCCTCGGCGCCGCGGTAGCCGTACTGGGCGGGCGGGGTGCTCGCGTTGGGCGGCGGGCGGTTGATGTTGAACAGCGCGTCGGGCTCGGGGCTGACGAGGGTCGTGGTGACGTAGACGCACTGCGTGTCCACGCAGTTCTTGTCCGACCACGTCACCGCGGCCACGACGCGGAAGAACGGCACGTCGGCGCTGGCGGGGTCGGGGTCGGGGGCGGTGGGGTCGTCGCAGACGCGCTCGGTCGCGGAGGCGGTCGTCAGTGCCTGCTGCCGGCAGCGGCCGACGTACCAGTGCTGGGCGTAGTCCAGCCCGCCGACCGAGACGGTGCGGGGGTCGGTCGGCAGCGGCGCGTTCGCACCGGAATTGGAGTCGGCGGCCAGCAGCGGGTCCCACGCCAGGGCCATGGTCTGCAGGTGGGGGCGGACGTCGGCGGGCGCGGCGGCCCACTGCGCCGTCGACCTGACCTGGCCGCGGCCGGCGAGCAGCGCCGAGCCGTCGAGCGCGCGCACCCGCTCGACGGCGTCGTCGGCGATCTGCGCGGCGATCTGCTCGCCGCGCCGCTGGCCGGTGAAGGACAGCGAGTTGGCGAAGAAGACGGTGAGCGAGGCCATGAGGGTGCCGACCAGCGCGATGGCGACCAGCACCTCGATCATGGTGAAGCCGGCCTCGCCGGATACGGCGGCGCGGCCCCGACCGGTGGCGTGGGACCTCACCGCGGCCTACTTCCCGGTCTCCGGAGCGACGAAGATCTTCAGATTGAGCATGAGGCCCGCCTTCTCCTCGGTCGTTCCACTACCTCCGGAGAGCACCGCGTTGTCGACCAGTACGGCCCGGGGCTGCACCTGCAGTAGCCGACGGAGGAAGTCCTCCAGCTCGGGGACGGCGGGACCGTCGACCGTCACGGAGACGGGGAGCGCTTTCAGCTGGGCCTTGTTGGATTTGGCGGCCGTGCTGGTTGTGCCGGTCGTGCTGGTTGTGCCGGTTTTGCTGGCTGTACCGTTTGTGGCGGTTTTGTTGGTCGTACTAGTCGTGCTGGTCTTGACCTCCGAGGCGGCGCCGACACTTATGCCGGTGACGAGCACGCCCGCGGCGTCTCCCGCCTGCTGCAGCTGCTTGAGGAACTCCTCCGAGCGCACCGTCGTGGGCAGCGCCTTGCGGACCGTGGCCAGCTCGGTCCGGTAGCGGGACATGTCGGCGTTCTGCGCGCGCAGCTCCGAGAGCCTGCTGCGCAGGGTCATGCTCTGCACCTGCACGCTCTCGACCTGCTCCCGCAGGAGGGCGGTCTTGGCGTGCTGCGGGCCGAGGAGAGCGAACCAGCCGGCGGCGAGCAGGACGGCGGCGGCGAGGACGCCGCCGATCATCCAGAGCCTGTCCGTGCGTCCGGTGAGCATCAGTTCCCCTCCTTCTTCGCGGCCTCGGCGTTCTGCGTGCCGGTGGTCTTCGCGGGCTTCGCGGTCTTTGCGGGTGTGGCGGTCTTCGGGGTGGAGGAGTAGCGTCCGCCGCGGGCGCTCTCGGTGATGTCGACGTTCACGGTGAACTCCACGCCGCCCTCCTCCTGCTCGCGCGCGTCGCGGAGCAGCGGGTTGCCCAGGCCGCGCACCTTCTGCAGCGCGGTGACGTAGTCGGTCACGGCCTGCTTGTCGGTGCCGGAGCCGGTGATGGTGAGGGCTCCGACGAGCTGTTCGCCGGAGTCGCCGGTGTCCGCCTCGCTGGTGCCGGTGAGCCTGCCGGTGACACCCCTGACCGTCACGTTCTCCGGCGCCGCCTTCCGGACGGAGGAGAACACGACGGACCACTGCAGGTCGTCGGCGAGCAGCGTGGTGAGCTGGGTCCTGATCGTCTCGATGTCCGCACGGACCTTGACGAGCTCGGAGAACTCGCTCTGGCGCGCGGTCGTGCGCTTCAGGTCGGCCTCGGCCGTGGCGACGTCGGCCTCGGCCGACGTCGTCTCTAGGTTGGCCAGGCCGTACCAGGCGCCGATCAGCAGGCCGATCAGGAGCAGGACGGCCAGCACGATGCGGCGCACCAGGTGGGCCCGCCGCCTGATCTCGATCTCCGGCGGCAGCAGGTCGGCCCTGATGGCGAGCATCCGGAACGGGTTCTGGACCGGTGCCTCGGGCTGCGCGGGCTGCCCGGGCTGCTCAGGCGGCGTGACGTCGGTCGTGGTGGTGGTCATCAGGCTGCCGCTCCCAGGGCGAGACCGATCGAGACCGCGGCGGACGAGCGGAACCGGTCGAGGCTGTCACGGGTGCCACCGCGGTCCCGGCGGGTCCGGACGGTGGGGTCGGCGAGCGTCACGTCGATGCCGAACTGGGTGTTCAGGGATTCGACCAGGCCGGGCATCATGGCGCCGCCGCCGGAGACGGTCATCCGGGTGACCCGGACCGACCGGTCACCGGAGCCGAGGTAGGCGAACGAGTTGCGGATCTCGTTGATCAGGGGCCGGGCGGCGTCGCGGACCACCTCGGCGGTGCCGGCGTCCTGGTCGGACTGGAGGCCGACGGTGCACTTGAGCTCCTCGGCACGGTGCGCGTCGACGGACAGGCGGGTGGCGACGGCCTCGGTGATCTCGGCTCCGCCGCGGGGGATGGTCCGGACGATCAGCGGCACGCCGTCGTTGTGCACGACGACGCTCGTCGTGCGGGCGCCGATGTCGACGAGGGCCTCCACCTGGGAGTCCAGGCGCGAGGCGGCGCGCAGCAGCGCGAACGAGGCCAGGTCCACCCGGACGGGGTGCAGCCGGGCGCCCTCGACGGCGTGCACGGCGGTGGCGACGGCCTCCTTCGGGGCGGCGATCAGCAGCCCGCGCACCGTCTCCTGCTGGCCGGGGTCCTCCAGGGGGAAGAAGTCGAGCAGCGAGCGCTCGACCGGGAGCGGCAGCGCGTCGCGCACCTGGAACGGCAGGGAGCGGCGCATCTCCTTGGGCGGCAGGTTGTTGACGGTCATCTCGCGGACGACCACCTGGGGGTTGGTGACGCCGAGCACGACCCGGCGGGTGCGGAACTTCCGCTCCGACCAGAGCCGCTTCAGCTCGGCGGTGACCAGCTTGGCGTCCTGGATGACCCCGCCCTGGACGGCGCCCGGCGGCAGCAGCGCGAACCCGAAGTTCGTGATGGCCGGGCCGTCCTTGCCGCGGGTGGTCTCCACCGCGCGGATCGAGGTCGAACCGATGTCCAGTCCGATGGGGTTGACGGCGGCCATCAGGCGCTCCTCGTCGTGGAAAAGGGGGAGGTGGTCAGACGGAGGCGGGGAGGAGGAGGCCGGCGTACCAGGCGGCCACCGGTCCGGCGGCGAACAGGGCGAGCAGGGCGCCGGCGAGCATGGCGGGACCGAACGGCACGGCGGTCTTGCGGCCGGCCTTCCCGGTGGCCAGCAGCACGCCTCCGGCGAGCCCGCCGAGCAGGAAGGCGGCGAAGGTGCCGACGATGACCGCGCTCCAGCCCAGCCAGCCGAGGTAGAGGCCGAGCAGCCCGGCGAGTTTCACGTCGCCGAAGCCCATGCCTCCCGGGTAGATCCAGGCGAGCGCGAAGTAGAAGGCGTACAGGGCGGCCATCGCGGCCAGGCCCCGCAGGGCGGGCGTCCAGCCGGCTCCGGTGAGGACCGCAGGGAGCAGCAGCAGGGCACCGACCGCGTACGACGGCTTGACGATCGCGTCGGGCAGCCGCTGCACATCGATGTCGATCATGGTGAGGGCCACCGCGACCGCCGTCAGGTACAGGTAGGCCGGCAGTTCCGGCACCGGCCCGAACCGGGCGGTCACCGCGGCGAACAGCACGGCGGTGGCCAGTTCGACCAGCGGGTAGCGGACGCTGATCGGCTCCCGGCAGCCGGCGCACCGGCCGCGCAGCGCGAGCCAGCTCAGCACCGGCACGTTCTGCCAGGGCCGGATCTCGGCCCGGCAGTTCGGGCAGTGTGAGCCGGGCCGCACCAGCGACTCGGCCCGCGGCACCCGGTGGATCACCACGTTGAGGAAGGAGCCGATCACGAGACCGAGCAGTCCCGCCAGGGCGAGCATGAGGGCGTCCATCGACCGGCTCCTTTCCACGTGGGTGTCGCAACAGGATTCGGGTCAGGCGACCCGGGTTTCGGAGATTCAGGTCACGTGACCCGGGACCAGAGGCCCGGGCCATGTTTCCCGAGGGTTCGAGCAGAGAGGATCAGTGGGGCGGCCTGCTGCGGGCCGGCCACCCCACCGGGCGGAGGTCAGGGGGTGACCGTGCAGTCCACCAGGTTCACCGACCCGGTGGCCTCCTTGACCGAGCCACCATCCGTGTTCTTGTACACGTACTGGGCGCCCGAGCCGCCGCCGACGGCCTCGGAGCAGAGGGTGTACTCACCCGGGGTGGTGGAGACGTAGGTCAGCGTGACGCCGTCGGAGGCGGTCACGTTCTGGACCTTGGGGTTGTTGATCGCAGTGGTGGTGAGCGGCAGGACCCTGTCGGTGGCGGTCGCCTCGACGGACGCCGGGCCCTCCGGGTAGTTGTTCTTGTTCGTCGCGTAGAACGCCTCGACGGCGGTGATGGCGTTGCGCACGTCGGCCTGAGCGGACTTGTCGGCCGAGCCCCTCTGGTAGTTCGAGTAGACCGGGATGGCGATGGCCACCAGAACGCCGATGATCACGACGACCACCAGCAGCTCGATGAGGGTGAAGCCGCGGTCGTTGTTCGCGCGCTTCTCCAGCATCCGGCGGAGCGTTTCCTTCATGGTTCGAGCCTCCTGCGACTCTTTCGGGGGTGTTGATGGCTTCCGGCGGTCGCCGGTGCCGGGCCGGTCGGGTGACCGGACTTTCTTCCGTGGTGTCCACGGAAAGTTCTGAGGGGGTCGAGCTCGGCCGGACCCCGTGGGGTCCCGCCCGGCCGCTAGCCCTGGATGTTCTCGTAGATCGTGAACATCGGCAGGTAGAGGCAGAGGACCATTCCGCCGACCGCGACGCCCATGAAGATGACCATGAGCGGTTCGATCGCCGCGGTCAGGGACTCCGCTGCCGTGTCAACCTCTCGGTCATAGAAATCGGCAACCTTGTCGAGCATCTGACTAATTTGGCCGGATTCTTCGCCGACCTCGATCATCTGCGTGACCATGCGGGGGAAGACCGGGTGCCGGCCGAGGTGCGCGGACATGGGCAGGCCGTCGCGCACGGCGGTCTGCAGGTCCTTCATGGCGTTGGTGATGACCAGGTTGCCGGTGGTGGCGCCCACGACCTCGAGCGCCTGCATCACCGGCACGCCCACGCCGAGCAGCGTGCCGAAGTTGCGGGCGAACCGGCTGACCGCGATCTTCGTGAACAGCGGCCCGAAGACCGGGATGCGCAGCTTGAACCGGTCGTACGCCAGCCGGAACGACGGACTCTTCTCCAGTTGCTTGCGGAAGAGCGTGACCCCGCCGATGACCAGCCCGACGAAGAGCGGTCCCGACCAGACCAGGCTGTGGCTGGCGGTGACGAGGATCTGCGTCGGCAGCGGCAGCTCCCCGCCGAACTGGGCGAACATGTTCTCGAAGACCGGGACGATGAACATGAGGACCGCGCCGACGAGCACCGCGGTGAAGATCAGGACGATGATCGGATACGTCATCGCACTCTTGATCTTGCCGCGGAGGGCGGCGTCCTTCTCGAAGTTGACCGCCATGCGCTCCATGGCGCCGTCGAGGAAGCCGCCGGCCTCGCCGGCCCGCACCATGGCGACCATGAGCTCCGGGAAGACCTTGGGATGCTTGGCCAGCGCGCCCGAGAGCGACACGCCGCCCTCGATGTCCAGCCGCACCTCGTGGATCGCCTTCTTCAGCGGCGCCTTCTCGACCTGGTCCTCCAGCACCGCGAGCGAGCGCAGCAGCGACATGCCCGAGGCGGTCATGGTCGCGAACTGGCGGGCGAAGACCGCCAGGTCCTTGAGGGTGGTCCGGCCGCCGAAGCCGGGGATCGTGATCTCCTGCCGGAGCTTCGAGTCGCCGTCCACGACCGACACGGGGACGAGGCCCTGCTGGCGCAGCTGCTGGACCGCGGCGGCCTGGTTGGCCGCCTCGATCTTGCCCTTCTTGTGCTTGCCGGCATGGTCGACGGTCCGGTACTCGAAGGTCTTGGTCGCCGACATGGTCATGGCCTCCCGACGAAGCGCCTGAACTCGTCCGGTGAGTGGCAGACGTCCATCGCCTGCTCGAAGCTGACGACCCCCGACTGGACCCGCTCGGTCAGGTGCCGGTCGAAGGCGAGCATGCCGTCGGCGGCCCCGGACTGCATGAAGGACGGGATCTGGTGGCTCTTGCCCTCGCGGATCAGGTTGCGGATGGCCGGGGTGGCGACCAGGATCTCCGCGACGACCGTACGGCCGAAGCCGTCCATCCGCGGGACCAGGGCCTGCGTGACGACGCCCTGCAGCGCCGTGGACAGCTGCGAGCGGACCTGCTGCTGCTGGTGCGGCGGGAAGATGTCGATGACGCGGTCGATCGTCTGCGCGGCGCTCTGCGTGTGCAGGGTGGCGAAGACCAGGTGGCCGGTCTCGGCGGCGGACAGCGCGGTGGAGGTCGTCTCCAGGTCGCGCAGCTCGCCGACGAGGATGATGTCCGGGTCCTGGCGCAGCGCGTGCTTGAGCGCCTGGGAGAACGACTCGGTGTCCGCGCCGACCTCCCGCTGGTTGACGATGCAGCGCTTGTGCTGGTGGAGGTACTCGATCGGGTCCTCGATGGTGATGATGTGGCCCGAGCGGGTGCTGTTGGCCAGGTCGATCATCGCGGCGAGGGTGGAGGTCTTGCCCGAGCCGGTGGGGCCCGTCACCAGGACCAGCCCGCGGGGCAGGCCGGCGAACCGGCCCACCTGCTCCGGCACGCCCAGCTCGTCCAGCGGCCTGATCGTGTGCGGGACCGCCCGGAAGACCGCGCCGTACGAGCCGCGCTGCCGGTAGAGGTTGCAGCGGAACCGGGACACGCCCTCGATGCTGTAGGCGACGTCGAGCTCCTGGCACCGCTCGAAGTGGTGCCACTGGTCGTCGATGACCGCCGCGCGCAGCAGCCGCATCGTGTCGCCCGGGGTGAGGCGGTCGTACCCCGGCAGGTGCTGCATCCGGCCGTCCACCCGGATGGTGGGCGGGACCCCCGCCGTCACGTGCAGGTCCGAGCCGCCGTGCTGGACGAGGGCGACGAGTATCGCGTCGAGGGACTTGCGCGCGAGGCGCTCTTCCTCGCGCTGGTCGAATGTGTGCAGTGGCTCCATCGGATGCCTCCTTGCTGTGTCGGTGGTGGGGGTTCGGGTCCGGTGGTGTGCCGGGGGTCAGATCGCGACCCGCAGGACCTCCTGGATCGAGGTCTGGCCGTCGGCCGCCTTGAGCAGGCCGTCCATGCGCAGCGAGCGCATGCCCTGGGCCTCGGCGACCCTCTGCACCTCGTGCGAGGAGGCGCGCTGGATGGTGAGGCCCTCGATCTCCGGGGACATCGGCATGACCTCGTGCAGCGCGATCCGGCCGCGGTAGCCGGTGTTGGCGCAGGAGCGGCAGCCGGTCGGCCGCCAGAGCCGGTCGGGCGGGGGCACCTCGCCGAGCGGCCACCGGGCGGCGAGCAGTTCGGCCTCGCCGGGCACGTACTCCTGCTTGCACCAGTCGCACAGCCGCCGCGCGAGCCGCTGCGCCAGCACGCAGTCGACCGACGAGCCGACGAGGAAGGGCTCGATGCCCATCTCGGTCAGTCGCACGACCGCGCTGGGGGCGTCGTTGGTGTGCAGGGTGGCCAGCACGAGGTGACCGGTGAGGGCGGCCTCGACGGCGAACTGGGCGGTGGTCCGGTCGCGGATCTCACCGATCAGCACGACGTCGGGGTCCGAGCGCAGGATCGCCGGGAGCACCGCGGCGAAGGTCAGCCCGGCCTTGGTGTCGACCTGCACCTGGTTGATGCCGGGCAGCCGGTACTCGACCGGGTCCTCGACGGTGATGATGTTGACGGTGGGCTTGCTGATCGTGGTGAGCGTCGCGTAGAGCGTGGTCGACTTGCCGGAGCCGGTCGGACCCGTCACCAGCACCATGCCGTGCGGCTTGGCGAACGAGGCGGCGAAGCGCTGGTGGTTGTCCTCGGTGAAGCCGAGGCCGTCGAGCTTGAGGTTGATGCTGCCGGTGTCGAGGACCCGCAGCACGATCTTCTCGCCCCACACCGTCGGCAGGGTGGCGGTGCGCAGGTCGACCTTGCGGCCGTTGACCATGACGGTGATGCGGCCGTTCTGCGGGACCCGGCGCTCGGTGATGTCGACGTTCGACATGATCTTCAACCGGGAGGTGAGGGCCGACTGCACGTGCTTGGGCACGGTGTCGATCTCGTGCAGCACGCCGTCGATGCGGTAGCGCACCCGCATGTCGTGCTCGGTCGGCTCCAGGTGCAGGTCCGAGGCGCGGTTCTGGATGGCCTGGTCCAGCAGCGAGTTGACGTACCGGACGATCGGCGCGTCCTCCTCGACGGAGTTCAGGTTCGAGACCGTCTCCGTCTGCTGCTCGGCGCGGAGCGTGTCGGCGATGTCGCCGAGGTCGTTCTCCTCACGCTTGAGCCGGTCGATGACGCGGCGCAGCTCGCTGCGGGCCACCACGACGGGGCGGACCATCAGGCCGGTCGCCGCGCGCACGTCGTCGAGCGCCACGATGTCGCCCGGGTCGGTGATGCCGACGGTGATCTCGTTGTCGTCCAGCGAGAGTCCCAGGACGCGGTGCCGGAGCACCAGCGGGAGCGGGATCTTGGCCACCGCGAGGGGGTCGATGGGGAAGCCGACCAGGTCGACGCTCTTGATGCCGTACGCGGTCGCGGACGCCTCGGTGAGCTGGACCTCGGTGACGACGTGGTCGTTGATGAGCACGGCGCGCAGGGACCGCCCCGTGCGCTCGGCCTCCTCGGTCGCCTTCTGCAGGGCCTGCGGGTTCACCCCCTGCTGCTTCAAGGCGTCGAGCAGCGGTGAGAATATCTGGTTCATGTCACCTCTCGAAAACCACCCGTGGACGGACGCGGAACATCCGCTACGGACACCACATCGGCGGTGCGGGGCGGCATCTGAGTGACTTCCGCGAGGACTCGCGGCCGGGTGTATGCGGCGGCGGGGGCCGGGTAGGGCTCCCGTGACGTGCGCGGGCGGCCTGGGAGAGGCGCCGGCGGGGGGTGGAACGTGATGTTCGTCGATCGTCGTGATGCGGGGACGCGTCTGGCCGAGCGGTTGCGGGGGAGTCTCGAGGGCGCGGACACGGTCGTGGTGGGGCTGCCGAGAGGCGGCGTCCCGGTGGCCTTCGAGGTGGCGCGGGTGCTCGGCGCGCCGCTGGACGTGATCGTGGTGCGCAAGCTCGGCGTGCCGGTCCAGCCGGAGCTGGGGTTCGGCGCGATCGGGGAGGGCGGTGTGCGCGTCGTCAACGACGACGTGGTCCGGGCGGCCCATGTCACGCCCGGGAAGATGTCCGAGGTGGAGGCGCGCGAGCGGACCGAGCTGGAGCGCCGGGCCCGCCGGTTCCGCGGAGACCGCCCCGCGGCGGACCTCCGGGGGCGCACCGTGGTCGTGGTGGACGACGGGATCGCGACGGGGGGCACCGCCCGCGCGGCCTGCCTGGTCGCCCGGGCGCACGGCGCCTCACGGGTGGTGCTGGCCACCCCCGTCGGGGCGCCGGAGGCGGTCGAGAGCCTGCGCGAGGTCGCCGACGAGGTGGTGTGCCTGCTCGCCCCCGACGACCTGTTCGCCATCGGCGCCTGGTACGCCGACTTCGAGCAGACCGCCGACGCCCAGGTGGTCGAACTCCTCCAGCGGGCCGCCTCCATGCACGCCGCGTCCTCCGGTACGGCCTGGCCGGGGAGAGATGCGGCCGAGGCGGGCGGAACCGGGGGCCGCGGCTCCGCCTTCACCGCGGAGGTCCAGGCGGACGCCGGGGACGTCCGGCTGCCCGGCCGGCTCGCCGTACCGGACGGGGCCGCCGGGACGGTGGTCTTCGTGCACGGCAGCGGGAGCGGCCGGCACAGCCCGCGCAACCGCCAGGTCGCCACCGCGCTCTACCGCGCCGGCCTGGCCGTGCTCCTGTTCGACCTGCTCACCCCGGACGAGGAGCTCGACCGCGACAACGTCTTCGACGTGCCCCTGCTGGCCGGCCGGCTCGACCGGGTCACCGGCTGGCTGCGCGGGCACCGGGCGGTCCGGGGCCTCCCGGTCGCCTGACTTCGGGGCCAGCACCGGGGCCGGCCGCCGGCGCTCTGGGC
>NZ_CDRNDK010000146.1:0-13693 GCF_977012225.1 Planomonospora algeriensis
CGCCGTCCCCACCACCGCCCAGCCCCTCGACCCGCCGCCGGACCTCTCCGGACGGCCGCGGTGATCGTCCGCTGGACCTTCGCCGATCACCCTGCCCGACCGTGATGTCACGGTGCTGTCACAAACCTTGACTAGCGGCCTGCCTGGGCATTTGATAACTGTTCACACCCCTGAAACATTCGTCGGGATGTTCGCCACCGCTAAATGTGAACGCTAACACCGCCGATGAGCACCAAGAGACCCGGGCGACGCGGCGGAGGGGCCGCGGTCGCAGCGGCCGTGAATGCGTCCGCGTCACTTGAAGGAGAGAACATGAGGCTCGCGAAGCTGGCCACTGTGCCGATCGGCCTGGCGATGGCCCTGGCGATGACCGCCTGCGGCTCGGCCACCAAGACGGTCGACCAGGAGGCGGCGCCGAGCGCGGGGTCGGCCGCGGGCGCCCTCGTCGGCGTCACCATGCCCACCAAGTCGTCCGAGCGCTGGATCCACGACGGCGACAACGTCAAGGGCTCCCTGGAGAAGCTGGGCTACCAGGTCGACCTGCAGTACGCCGAGAACGACATCCCCACCCAGGTCAACCAGATCGAGAACCAGATCACCAAGGGCGCCAAGCTGCTGATCATCGCCTCGATCGACGGCACCGCGATCACCACGCAGCTCCAGCAGGCCGCCGACGCCAAGATCCCGGTGATCGCCTACGACCGGCTCATCCGCAACACCCCGAACGTCGACTACTACGCCACCTTCGACAACCACAAGGTCGGCGTGCAGCAGGCGACCTCGCTGCTGGTGGGCCTCGGGCTGAAGAAGGCCGACGGCTCCGACGGCGACGCCAAGGGCCCGTTCAACATCGAGATCTTCGCCGGCTCGCCCGACGACAACAACGCCACCTTCTTCTACAACGGCGCGATGGAGGTGCTCAAGCCGTACATCGACAAGGGCACCCTGGTCGTCAAGAGCGGTGAGACGGACTTCAAGACCGTCGCCATCCTGCGCTGGGACCCGGCCACCGCGCAGAAGCGCATGGAGGACCTGATCACCAAGGCCTACTCCGACGCCAAGGTCCAGGGCGTGCTCTCGCCGTACGACGGCCTGTCCATCGGCATCCTGTCGGCGCTGAAGAGCAGCGGGTACGGCACCGCCGACCAGCCCTACCCGGTCGTCACCGGCCAGGACGCCGAGGTCGCCTCGGTGAAGTCGATCATCGCCGACGAGCAGTACGCGACGATCTACAAGGACACCCGCAAGCTCGCCGAGGTCACCGTCCAGATGGCCGACGCGGTGCTCAAGGGCGGCAAGCCCGAGGTGAACAACACCACCGACTACGACAACGGCAACAAGGTCGTCCCGTCCTACCTGCTCGAGCCCGTCGTGGTCTACAAGGACAACTACAAGCAGATCCTCGTCGACTCCGGTTACTACACCGAGGACCAGCTCAAGTAGCCGGCGCGGCGCCGGGGCGGCCCTTCCCGCGAAGGGCCGGCCCGGCGCCGGTCGCGAGGGGGAGACGGACGGCATGACCGACCACATACTTCAGATGCGGGGCATCACCAAGACGTTCCCGGGCGTCAAGGCCCTCCAGGACGTCAACCTGGCGGTACGGCGCGGCGAGATCCACGCCATCTGCGGCGAGAACGGCGCCGGCAAGTCGACGCTGATGAAGGTGCTGTCCGGGGTGTACCCGCACGGCTCCTACGACGGCGAGATCGTCTTCGACGGCGAGCCGTGCCGGTTCTCCGGCATCCGGGACAGCGAGCGGCGCGGCATCGTCATCATCCACCAGGAGCTCGCGCTCAGCCCGTACCTGTCGATCGCCGAGAACATCTTCCTCGGCAACGAGCGGACCCGGCGCGGCCTGATCGACTGGAACCGTACGAACGCCGAGGCCGCCGCGCTCCTCGAGCGGGTCGGGCTCCGGGAGAACCCGGTGACGCGGGCGATGGACATCGGGGTGGGCAAGCAGCAGCTCGTCGAGATCGCCAAGGCGCTGTCGAAGCAGGTCCGGCTGCTCATCCTCGACGAGCCGACCGCGGCGCTCAACGACGAGGACTCCGCGCACCTGCTCGACCTGCTGCGCGGGCTGCGTGACGAGGGCATCACCTCAGTGATCATCTCGCACAAGCTGAACGAGATCAAAGCCATCGCCGACTCCACGACGATCATCCGCGACGGCCGGACCATCGAGACGCTGGACATGGCGAGCGGCGAGGTCACCGAGGACCGGATCATCTCCGGCATGGTCGGCCGCGACCTGGAGCACCGGTTCCCGCCGCACGAGCCCACGATCGGCGAGGAGGTGCTGCGGATCGAGGACTGGACCGTGCACAGCCCGGCCCAGCCCGAGCGCGCGGTCGTCTCCGGCGCCAACCTGACGCTGCGCCGCGGCGAGATCGTCGGCCTGGCCGGTCTCATGGGCGCAGGCCGTACCGAGCTGGCGATGAGCGTGTTCGGCCGCAGCTACGGGGTCGGCATCTCCGGGCGCGTCTACAAGGACGGCAGGGAGATCCAGCTCCGCTCGGTCAGCGAGGCCATCTCCCACAAGATCGCCTACGCCACCGAGGACCGCAAGCGGTACGGCCTCAACCTCATCCAGGACATCCAGCGCAACGTCTCGGCCGCCGCGCTGGGCAAGCTGGCCAGGCGCGGCTGGATCGACGGCAACCGGGAGCACGAGGTCGCCGACGGCTTCCGCGCCGACATGAACATCAAGGCCCCCAGCGTGCTGGCGGTCACCGGCAAGCTCAGCGGCGGCAACCAGCAGAAGGTCGTGCTCTCGAAGTGGATCTTCACTGACCCCGACGTGCTGATCCTGGACGAGCCCACCCGCGGCATCGACGTGGGCGCCAAGTACGAGATCTACGCCATCATCAACCAGCTCGCCGACCAGGGCCGGGCCGTGCTCGTGATCTCCTCGGAGCTTCCCGAGCTGCTCGGTCTCTGCGACCGCATCTACGCGATGTCGGCCGGGCGCATCACCGGCGAGGTGCCGCGAGCCGAGGCCACCCCCGAGCGCCTCATGCAGTTCATGACCAAGGAGAAGGAGTAATGGCACAGACGAGCAGGGGCAAGGCGCTCGCGTCCGAGGCGGGTGCCGAGGTCGTGGGCAACGGCCCGCCCCCCGCGAAGGCATCGGGCGGCCGGTTCTCCTTCAACCTGCGCGAGAGCGGCATCTACATCGCCTTCGCGCTGATCATCGTCCTGTTCTCCATCCTGACCGAGGGTGGTCTGCTCAGTCCGCAGAACATCTCGAACATCATGGTGCAGAACTCCTACATCCTGATCCTCGCGATCGGCATGATCCTGATCATCATCGCCGGCCACATCGACCTGTCGGTCGGCTCGGTGGTGGCGGTCAGCGGCGCCGTCGCGGCGGTGCTGATGGTGGACATGGGCATGCCGTGGCCGCCGGCGCTCCTCATCACGCTCCTGGTCGGCGCGCTGATCGGGGCCTGGCAGGGATACTGGGTCGCCTACTTCGGCATCCCGGCGTTCATCGTCACCCTGGCCGGAATGCTGATCTTCCGGGCGCTGACCCTCACCGTGCTCGGCAACCAGGGCATCGGCCCCTTCCCCGACGAGGTCCGGACCCTGGCCAACGGCTTCCTGCCCGGCTTCCTCGGCAACGTCGGCCTCGGCCCGCTCGGCGGCGCCGACCTGTTCACCCTGATCGTCGGCCTGGCCATCGTGGCCGGGATCGTCGGCACCCAGTGGCGGGCCGCCAGGCGCGCGTCGGCTACCGGCAGCAGGTCGACGCGCTGCCGCTGTTCGCGCTCAAGATGATCGCCGCCGCCGCGGTGGTGATGACGGTCATCGTGCAGCTGGCCCGGTTCAAGAACCTGCCCTGGGTCCTGGTGCTGCTCGCGGTCCTCGTGCTGGGCTACACGCTGCTGACCAACCGCGCCGTCTTCGGCCGCCACATCTACGCCATCGGCGGCAACCTGCACGCCGCGAGCCTGTCCGGCATCAAGGTCAAGTCCGTCACGTTCTGGCTCTTCGTCAACATGGGCGTGCTCTCGGCCCTGGCCGGCATCATCTTCGCCGGGCGGCTCAACCAGGCCGGTCCCACCGCGGGCAACAGCTTCGAGCTGGACGCCATCGCGGCGGCGTTCATCGGCGGCGCCGCCGTGCAGGGCGGCGTCGGCAAGGTGGTGGGCGCCATCACCGGCGGCCTCATCATGGCCGTGATCAACAACGGCATGTCCCTCATCGGCGCGCCGAGCGAGCGGGTGATGCTCTTCAAGGGCCTGGTGCTGCTCATCGCCGTCGCCTTCGACGTCTGGACCAAGCGCCGCGCCGGCGCGGGCGGCTGAGCGGCCGCCCCCACCGGGCCCGCCGTGCCACCGGGGTCTCCTCCGGCGGTACGGCGGGCCCTCGGCGTACATCCGGTGTGGATTCGCCGCACAGAGGGCGCCGGACGGCCGCCCGGTCCGGTGGCCGCCTCCAGCGAGCGGCGGGGCCCGCCGGGAGAGACGTCCGCCCTCAGCCCTCCGGCCGGGCCCGCAGGAACGCCGCCATGCTCTCGGCGACGAGCCGCTCCCGGGACTCCCCGATGCCCAGCTTGCTGAAGCCGCCCTGCCCGACCAGGATCGCGAGCCCGTGCAGCAGCGCCCAGATCGTCCTGGCCAGGACCACCGGCGGCTGCCCGGACGGCAGCGCGCCCGCGTCCTGCGCCTGCCCCACCGCGGTGACCAGCAGCTCGAAGGTGGCGGGACCGGACGGGCGGCCCGGCCGGTCCCGGAACATGATCTCGAAGAGCGCGGGGGTCTCCTCCGCGAAGCGCAGGTAGACCACGCCCAGCCGGACGACGCGGTCCCCGGGGTCGGCGGCCGCGCGCGCGGCCGCCTCCAGTCCGGCGTGGAAGGCCACGTACCCCTCCTCCGCCAGGGCGTCCAGCAGCGCGTCCTTGTCGGCGAAGTGCCGGTACGGCGCGGCGGTGCTCACCCCCACCCGGCGGGCCAGCTCGCTGAGGCTGAACGCGGCCGCGCCCCGCTCCGCGAGCAGGTCGCGGGCGCCGTCGAGCAGCGCCCGCCGGAGCGCACCGTGGTGGTAGGAGGTTCGGGTGCGGTCACCGTCGGACATGTTGACGACTCTAACATCACCCCTTATGTTTAAGGCGCTCACATTGTGAATGCCTTAAACATCGATGGGGAGAACGCATGCCCGGCGTCACCACCGCGGCACCCGGCCCGGCGCCGCGGCCGCGAACCCGCCCCCGGTCCCGCGTCGGCTGGACCGTGGTCCTGCTGACCGCACTGGCGATCACCGGCTACTCGCTCGCCCTCTACGCGCAGGGCAGCCTCCGCACCCTGGCCGCCGACGACGCGGGCCTGGCGAGCGCCTACGCCGACGCCCCACCCGCGGTGCAGGCGGCCTTCTACATCCACGTCGTCAGCGCCTCGATCGCCCTCGCGCTGGGGCCCTGGCAGTTCTCCCGCCGGCTGCGCGGCCGGTTCCGCACCGCGCACCGCGTCATCGGCCGGATCTACCTCGGCTCGATCGCGGTGGGCTGCGCCTCCTCCCTGGTCATGGCGCCGTTCAACTCGGCCGGGATGGTGGGCTTCTTCGGGTTCGGCGCACTGGCCCTGCTGTGGGGATACACCGCCCTGCGCGCCTACCGGGCGATCCGCGCCGGCGACCCGGCCGGCCACCAGGCCTGGATGATCCGCAACTACGCGCTCACTTACGCCGCGGTGACCCTGCGGACCTGGCTGGGCGTCCTCATCATGACGCAGGCGCCGTTCGCGGACATGGACGCCGGCTTCGACGCGGTGTTCGCCAACGCCTACCACGCGGTGCCGTTCCTGTGCTGGCTGCCGAACATCATCGTCGCCGAGTGGCTGATCCGGCGGCGCGGCCTGCCGTCCTACCGGCTGCAGAGCGGCGGGCCGTCCGCGGCCGCGGCCTCCACGGCGCCCGCCGTCTCAGCTCCGGCCGTCGGGTAGCCGCCGTTCCGGCCGCATCCGCCGCCGTACGGGAGTGCCGAACGTCCGGCAGTCCCACCGTCAAGATCAAGAAGGGGGCGCCCCGGAGGGTCAGACGGCCCGGTGGTACTGGTCGGGCCAGCGGGGCTGCGCGCCCAGTTCCCGGGCGGCCAGGTTCGGCCAGTACGGGTTGCGCAGGAGCTCGCGGCCGAGCAGTACGGCGTCGGCCTGCCCGGAGGCGATGATCTCCTCGGCCTGGCGCGGTTCGGTGATCTCGCCGACGGCGGCGACCGGCAGGTCGGTCTCGGCGCGGACCCGGGCCGCGAACGGCACCTGGTAGCCGGGGCCGGTGGGGATCCGCGCGCCGGGGGCGTTGCCGCCGGTGGAGGTGTCGAGCAGGTCCACACCGCGGGTGAGCAGTTCCTTGGCCAGGCGGACGGTGTCGTCGGCGGTCCAGCCCTCCCGCTCGTCCTCGGGGTTCTCGGTGAGCCAGTCGGTGGCCGAGACGCGGAAGAACACCGGCAGGTCCTCGGGCCAGACGGCCCGCACGGCGTCGACGACCTCGAGGGCGAGGCGGACCCGGCCGTCGAACGAGCCGCCGTAGCCGTCGGTGCGGCGGTTGCTGTGCGGGGAGAGGAACTCGCCGATCAGGTAGCCGTGCGCGCCGTGCACCTCCGCCACCTGGAAGCCCGCCCGCAGCGCGCGCTCCGCCGCCCGGGCGAAGTCGCCGACGACCCGCTGGATCTCGTCCGCCGTCAGCTCGTGCGGGACCGGGTGGCCGGGCGCGAACGGGAGCGGGCTCGGCGCGACCGGCCGCCAGCCGCCGCCGGCCTCGCCGACCGGCCCTCCGCCGAGCCAGGTCCGGTCGGTGGAGGCCTTGCGCCCGGCGTGCGCGAGCTGGATGCCCGGGACCGTGCCGTGCTCCTTGAGGAACCGGGTGATCCGGACGAACGCCTCCTCCTGCCGCTCGTTCCACAGCCCGAGGTCGGCCGGGCTGATCCGGCCCTCCGGGGAGACCGCCGTGGCCTCGGTGAGGATCAGCCCGGCGCCGCCCACCGCCCGCGCGGCGAGGTGGGAGAAGTGCCAGTCGTGCGGCACTCCGGTCTCCGGGCCGTCCGTCGCGGCGGAGTACTGGCACATCGGGGCCATCCAGACCCGGTTGGGGACCGTCAGGGACCGCAGGGTGATGGGCTCGAACAGCACGGGGACCTCGTCTCGCTCGTCGGGGGGCCGCTCGCCGGGGATCGGCCGTTAATACGATAATCCTCGTACTACGATAAATGTCAAACTACGATGGATGTCGTACGATCAACCGCGACGAGGAGGGGATGCCGATGTCCGCGCGGATCCTGGACCATCCGGACACCGGGGAGATCCGGCTCGAGGCGGTGCTGCACGCCCTCGCCGACCCCATGCGCCTGGAGATCGTGCGCTTCCTCGCCGAGGCCGGGAGCGGCGTCCCGTGCTCGGAGATCGAGCTCGCCGTCAGCAAGTCCACCGGCACCCACCACTACCGCGTCCTGCGCGAGGCCGGGGTCATCCGGCAGGTCTACCACGGCACCGCCAAGCTGAACTCTCTGCGCCGCGACGACCTCGACGCCCTCTTCCCGGGACTCCTGGACAGCGTCGTCGCCGCGGCCTCCAAGCAGTCCGCAGGCTAGCCCCGGCAGCGCGGACGCGGGCCGCCGCCCCCGAACGGTCCGCGGGCCGGTAGGGCGGTCGCGGGCCGCCCCTCGGCGGACCGACAGGAACCGATCATCGCTCTCCAGCCGCACCCCCATTTCCGTACACCGTACGGTACAGTGCACGAGAAGGTTTCGACGGAAGGGAGCGACAGTGGAGCAGACGACGGTGGAGCAGACGACGGTGCGGCACGACGACATGGAGAACGGCACCGGGGCGGAGAACGGGGCTTTCACGCCGAGCGCCGACGACCTGGCGAGCGTCGAGGCGTGGTTCGCCGAGTACGACGCGCTGGCCGAGCGGGGGGCCGTCGGAGAGATCGCCGACCTGGCGGTCTTCCCGCTCAACCTGGCCACCGACGTGCCCGGCGGGTCCGCCGCCGTCCGGCAGTGGAGCCGCGAGGAGTTCGTCGAGGTGATGACCGAGGTCATGGGCGGCGGCACGGCCGGCCTGGCGATGGAGTCCGTCCGGACCCCGCGCTTCCTCACCGCCAACCTCGTGCTGGTGGAGACCGAGGCGACGATGACCGACGAAGAGGGGAACCGGCAGTCGACCCGTTACGCCGACCTGCTGGTGCGCACCGCCGACGGGTGGGCGTTCCAGACCATGGTGCAAGGCGGCTGGGGCCACGGCTGGCCGCCGGCCACCCGCGGCTGACCCGGCCCGCGGCCGACCCCGCGCTCGGGCGGGGTCGGCCCGGCGGAGTGGTGCACAATGCCCGGGTGGACGATCTGAAATCCCCTGAGATCCGTACGAAGCCGCTCATCCGACCCGCGGAGCCCGGCGACGTCGACGTGCTGCACCGCTTCGTCGTCGAGCTCGCCGAGCTGGAGGAGTTCCCCGGCGAGGTCACCTCCCGGCCGCAGGACCTGGCGCAGGCCCTGTTCGGCCCGCGTCCGGTGGCCGAAGCCGTCGTCGCGACGGTCGACGGGGAACCGGCCGGCTTCGCGCTGTTCTATCCCACCTACAGCACCATCGTCGGGCGGCCCGGCATCCACCTCGACGACCTGTACGTCCGCCCCGAGCACCAAGGGAGCGGACTGGGCCGGGCCCTGCTCGGCCACCTCGCCCGGCTCGCGGTGGAGCGCGGCTGCGGCCGCCTCGAGTGGTGGGTGCTGCGCACCAACGACCCCGCCCTGCGCTTCTACCGCCGCCTGCGCGCCCGCGCGCTCGACGAGATCGAGGTCATGCGGCTCGACGGCGAGGTGCTGCACGGCCTCGCGGCCGCCACCCGCCCGCCCGGCGGCGGGCTCGACCGGTAGAACCCCGGGCGGGCACGATCGGCGGGCGGCGGCCGACGGATCCGGATCGCTCCGGGGTCGTCCCGGGCCGGGCCGCCGAATCGGCGCCGCCCCGGCACCGGGCCGCATCAGGCCGGGCGCCGGGGCGGCGGAACGCGTCAGCAGCGGAAGTGCGCCACCAGGTCCCGCAGTTCGCGGGCCATCGCGTTGAGCTCACCGACCGCCTGCTGGGAGCGGGCGACACCCTCGGTCGTCGTCTGCGACGCGCTCGCGATCTCGGCGATGTTCTCCGCGATGTCACGGGAGCCCTCCGCCACCGCCGTGACGCTGCGGCTCATCTCGTTGGTGGTGGCCGTCTGCTCCTCGACGGCGCTGGCGATGACGCCCTGGGAGTCGTTGATCTGCCCGATCACCGAGCTGATCCGGCCGATCGCGGTGACGGCCCCCGCGGTGTCGTCCTGAATGGCCTGCACCCGCCGGGAGATGTCCTCGGTGGCGCGGGCGGTCTCCTGAGCCAGCTCCTTGACCTCGCTGGCGACCACGGCGAATCCCTTGCCGCTCTCGCCCGCCCGGGCCGCCTCGATGGTGGCGTTGAGCGCGAGCAGGTTCGTCTGCTCGGCGATCGAGGTGATGAGCGCCACCACGGTGGCGATCTCCCTGGACGACTCGCCCAGCTTGCCGATCTGCACGGTCGTCTGACCGGCCACCTCCACCGCCTGCCCGGCCACCCGGGCGGCCCCCAGGGCGCTGCCCGCGATCTCCTGGATCGAGGCGCCCATCTCCTCGGAACCGGTGGCGACCATCTCGACGTTGTGCGACACCGACGCCGCCGTGTCGGAGACGGCCTGCGCCTCGGACGCGGTGCGCCGGGCCGACTCCGCCATCGCGTCGGTGGCCGAGGCCATCTCCTGGGCCGCCGCGGCGACCGCCTGCGCCGAGGCCGCCACCGAGCTCACCACGGTCCGGACGCTGGCCTGCGCCTGGTCCATCGCGCGGGCCATCTGGCCCACCTCGTCGGTGGTGGTGACGTTGCTGGCGACCGTCATGTCGCCGTCGGCCATGGCCGCCAGGGAGCGGCGCACCCGCAGCAGCGGACGGGTGATCGAGATCACCACGCCGCGGGCCAGCAGGATCAGGATGACGGCGGTGACCACCACGGTGGCGAGGATCAGCTGCGTCGCCCGCTCACGGCTGGCGGCGGCGTCCGCCTGCGCCTGCTCGATGCTCTGCGCGAAGAAGACCCGCTCGTTGCGGGTCACCGCGCTGGTGAGGTAGTTGTCGACGCCGACCTGCTGCCAGCTGCGCCGCGCCTGGGCCTGGTCGGCCGCCGCGCTGTCGACGAAGTGCCCGATGACGTCGATGTACTCGGTGAACACCGTCGTGATGCGGCTCACCGAGGCACGCTGATCGGCCGGGACGTCGATGGCCTTCAACCGCTCCAGCATCTCCCGGGTGCTCTCGACCTGGGCTTCGAGCGTCTCCCGCTGCCGGGCGGGGTCGTCGCGGGTCACCGCCTCCAGGCCGTCGACCTTCAGGTCGGCGGCCATCCGGTCCAGCTGCAGGACGACGGCGTTGGCCTCGTTGAGCCGGTTGAGGCGCTCGTTCGCCGCGTCGACCGAGCGGTTGTTGACGACGGTGACGGCGAAGCAGGCGGTCAGCGCCAGGAGGCTGGCGCCGACCAGCGTCATGAGCTTGACGGCGACGGGCCGGTTGAGGAAGCCGGTCACCAGCCTGCCTCGGCGCTTGAGGATGTGGTCGGACGTAACGTCCACGGGAAGGGGCTCCTTACGCGCCGATGGCGCTGTCATGATCGGGGTGGCCGCGGGGGCGACGACCGGGGCGGGCCACGCCTCGGTCCGCGGGACGCTCAACCGCCGAGCTGCTCGGCGGTGTAGTAGCCGCTGTCGACGAGGATGCGCCGGTAGTTCGACTCGTCGACGTCCACCGGCTGCAGCAGGAAGGTGGACATGGTCTTCGCACCGTTGTGGTACTGCTCGGTGTCGTTGACCTCGGGCGTCTCACCGCGCAGCAGCATGTCGGTCATCCGCACCGCGACCTTGGCCAGCTCCCGGGTGTCCTTGAACACCGTCTGGCTCTGCTCGCCCGCGGCGATCAGCTTCACCGAGTCCACCTCCACGTCCTGACCGGTCACCACGGGCATGGGCTTGGCGGCGGTGCCGTACCCGGCCTCCTTGAGGGCCGCGACGATTCCCAGGGACATCCGGTCCAGTGGCGACAGCACCGCGTGGACGGACGCCGAGCGGTAGTGCTTCGCCAGCAGTCCGGCCATGCGGGTCTGGGCCAGCTTCGTCTCGTAGCCGACGGTGGTGATGTCGGCGAACTTGTGCTTACCGCTGCGGACCACCAGCTTCCCGGAGGAGATGTGGGGCTGCAGCACGCTCATCGCGCCGTTGAAGAAGAACGTGGCGTTGTTGTCGGTGGGCGACCCACCGAACAGCTCGATGTTGAAGGGGCCCTTGGCGGTGGCGAGCTCGAGCCCGTCGGCGATGGCCCTGCCCTGCAGCACGCCGACCCGGAAGTTGTCGAAGGTGGCGTAGTAGTCGACGTTCGGCGTGCCCCGCAGCAGCCGGTCGTAGGAGATCACCGGGATGTCGTCCGCGGCCGCCCTCTCCAGCACGTCCTTCAGGACGGGGCCGTCGATGGCACCGATGACCAGGGCCTTGACCCCGTTGTCCACCATCTCCTCGACCTGGTCGGCCTGGGTGGCGGCGTCGTCTTCGGCGTAGCGCAGGTCGGCCTTGTAACCGAGCAGCTCCAGCTGCTTCTTCATGCTGCCGCCGTCCTTGATCCAGCGCGGCCGGGCCGTCGTCGGCAGCGTGATCCCGACGGTGCCGCGGTCGGCCGGCCCGGAGGCGGGGGCACCGTCGACGGCGCAGCCCGCCGCCGTCAGCACCAGCGCGCCCATCGCGACGACGATCTTCGGAATCGTGCTGCGCACTCTCGTCCTCCAGCAGGTCTTTCGGGGATCACCCGCCGGAGGCGTCCTCCGGCGGCTGAAGACGGCGGCCGCCGCTCCCCCGGATCAATCGACGTCCCGGACGGTGATCTGAACGAAATCCGGCAGCGGATCGCGGGCCCCGGAACGCGGGGTACGCGGGGCCGTGGCGGGCATGCTTCCGGGGGACGGCCGAACCTGGGAACGGGGGCACCATGGCATCTCACGTACGGCTCCGCCGCGTCTACGACGACCCCTCACCCGAGGACGGGACGCGGGTGCTGGTCGACCGGATCTGGCCGCGCGGCCTGTCCAAGGAGGCCGCGGCCCTGGACGGGTGGCTCAAGGAGGTCGCGCCCTCCGGCGAACTGCGCACCTGGTACGGCCACGTGCCCGAGAGGTTCGGCGAGTTCCGGGAGCGCTACCTGGGCGAGCTCGCCGGCCCCGACCGGCGGGCGGCCCTGGAACGGCTCCGCGGACTCCTCCGGGACGGCGCGGTCACCCTGCTCACCGCCACCCGGGACGCCGAGCACAGCCACGCCGCCGTCCTCGCCGAACTGCTGCGCGCACCCGCTTGAGCGAACCGCCACGTCCGGCCCCCCAGGCGGTCGGGCACCGCACCGGATCTTCCAAGCTCATGAACATTGCTCACATATCGATATGAAAAGATTCAGGACAGCCCTCTACGATCATGCTTCATGATGATCCGCGCCTTGACGGCCGCTGCCGGAACCGCCGTCCTACTGTTCTCCGGTACGGCCGCCGCGTCCTCCTATCCCATTCAGGGCGCTCCCGAGCTGACCCACAACCCGCTCTACAAGCACGGCAAGCTTCCCTCCGTCTCCTGCAAGGCGGTCAAGGGCATCTCCGAAGCATCCACGACGAAGTGGATCACTAAGATCGTCGGCTGCCTGAACTCCTCCTGGCGCAAGAGCGTCAAGGACTTCTCCCCGGTGGGAGTGAAGGTCAAGAAAAAGATCGAAAGCAGCCGCGTCTGCCTCTCCGGCATGGAGATATCCGGCTCCTTCGCCAATCCCTGCTACGGCACCATCGACGTGCAGCTCCGCCCCGACTGGATCAAGGCCAAATCCGGAACGGCCATTCTCATCGAGCTCACCCGCGCGTACGCCAAGATCATTCAGTCGCAGACCGACATCAGCAGTACCTGGTGGGCACTGCCGAGCAGCGGGATCGAGGCCGAGATGAACGAGCAGACATACCGCTTCTACCTCCAGTCCGACTGCCTGACCGGCGTGTCGATGAAGGTGCTCGGGCGTACGGCCAAGAACTGGAAGCCCCTCCTCGACGCCGAGACGCCGGAGGAGTACGACCGGTTCGACTGGTACGGCAAGCCCGCCAACCGTGTCCACTGGTTCGAGCAGGGCTACCGGTCCGGGGGCCCGAAGGCGTGCAACACCTGGAAGGCCCCGTCCTCGAAGGTCTCCTGACCTCTCCCCGGCCCGGCCGTACGGCGGCCCCTCAGCGCAGCTGCTCCGTCGCCGCGTCGAGCAGCCAGGCCCACAGGTAGGCGGCGAACGACGACCGGACGAAGATCTGGAACTCCCCGTCCGGTCCCAGCCAGGACACCGAGCAGGGCGGGAGCCCGGCCACGGGTTCCGTGTACGTGCCGAGCCGCGTGGGGAGCGGTGCGCCCAGGGCCGCGGTGATCCCGGCCGCGGCCTCACCCCGGGGGTCGGCCCGCACGTCGACCTGGGTCAGGAACGGCGTCTCCTCGATCCGGACCCGCTCCCCCGCCACCGGCGCGAACCCGCCGCAGCCGGGCTGCGCCGGACGCCGCCGGCCGCCGCGCCCGCCGCCGCACGCGCGGCCGCCGGCCGCCGTTCCGCTTGTGCGCACGCCCTCCATCACTCAAAGTTTCATTGTGAACACGT
>NZ_CDRNDK010000147.1:0-13615 GCF_977012225.1 Planomonospora algeriensis
GCGGGAGGGCCGCCGCGGCCGAGCCGCCTGCGGGCGAGGCGTGAGCCGTACGGTGTGATCACGGGCAGGCCCGCAGGTCGCGGGTCCGCCCGCTCGCGCCGCTCAGCCCAGCGGCACCGTGACGCCGTCCGTGCGGGTGTAGCCCAGCGGGGGGTCGCCGTACAGCCGGACCCCGGTCACCGACGCCTCCTCGGGGACGTCGAACCACAGGTCCATCTCGACCCGGACGCCGGCGCCCAGCAGGAAGGCGTCCGGCTGCCGCTTGGTCGCCTGGGCGAACGCGTCGACCGGGTGGGCCGTGCCGTCGGAGGTGAGCAGCCGCTGCTTTCCGGCGTCGAAGCGGGAGTTGGTGCGCCCGGGGTTGTCGGCGACGATCCGCACCACCACGTACTGCCCCCTGGCCTGCCACTCGGCGTGGCTGGCGAAGAACCCGCTGAGCCCCTTCTGCAGGCCGATCACCTGGAACCGGACGTCGCCGTCCTGCACCGGGGCGGCCGTGACGCGGATCTCGCCGGGCCTGACGGGGCGGGGCGGGAGCTCGTACGTCGGCGTCGCGGCGAACCGGGAGGCCGGTTCCGGCCGGGGCTCCTGCGGCCCGGAGCAGGCGGCGGCCGGCGCCAGGAGGAGCACGGCGGCCGCGGCGAGCACGGCGGTGCGGGGCATGACGATCACGCTAGATCGGGTACACGGGAGTAATACACACGGCTGAACTTGTTGTCCGAATCGTGTCACAGCGGTGACCCGCCCTGCCGTACCTGTGGGGCAGCATCACCCGCATTGAGGTATCCATGCAAAAAGCGACATTGACCGAGAAGGAGGCCGTCGTGGGCCTGAGTTTCATTCCCCGCCGGGCGCTCGCGGTGGGCGCCATGGTCGTCGCCGGCGCGCTGAGTCTGTCGGCCTGCGGAGGTGGCGACACCACCACCGCCAGCCCGAGCGAGGGTGCCTCGTCCAGCGCCCCGGCCGCCGCCGCCGGCGGCCCGAAGCTGGTCACCCCCGGCAAGCTGACCACCTGCACGAACCTGCCGTATGAGCCCTTCCAGTTCAAGGAGGGCGACAAGGTCGTCGGGTTCGACGTCGACATCGTCGACCTGGCCGCCAAGAAGCTCGGCCTGACGCAGGAGATCGTGGACATCGACTTCGCCGTGATCAAGAGCGGCGCCGCGATGGCCGCCGGCAAATGCGACGTCGCCGCCGCGGGCATGACCATCACGGAGGAGCGCAAGGCGAACATCGACTTCTCCGTCCCGTACTTCGACGCCACCCAGGCGCTGCTGGCCAAGAAGGGCACCGGCGCCGCGTCGCTGGAGGACGTCAAGGCCAAGAACCTCAAGCTCGGCGCCCAGGCGTCGACCACCGGCCTGGACCACGCCAAGAAGAACGGCTTCAACCCGCGCGAGTTCGCCGACTCGCCCAAGGAGCTGCTCGGCCTGCAGTCCGGCCAGGTCGACGTGATCATCCAGGACCTGCCGGTCGTGCTCACCTGGCTGAAGAAGCCCGAGATCGCCGAGAAGTTCGAGCTGATCGCCAGCCTGGACACCGGTGAGCAGTACGGCGTCGGCCTGAAGAAGGGCGCCGACCCGGCCGTGCTCAAGGCGGTCAACGACGCGATCACCGAGGCCAAGGCCGACGGCACCTACGATGAGATCTTCGTCAAGTGGTTCGGCAAGAAGCCCGGCGAGCTCGGCTGATCCATGACCGACCAGCCAACGACGGCTGAGCCGTCGGGCCCTGCCGGGGCTCCCCCCGGCAGGGCCCGGCTCAGTCCTCGCAAGAAGCAGCGGATCAGCCGGGCCGTCCAGTACGCCGTCCTGGTGGCCGCGGCGGTCGCCGCCGTCGTGTTCGTCGACTGGGCGAGCCTCGCGCAGAACTTCGCCAGGCCGGACGTGGCGGCGGAGACGCTGCCGGAGCTGTTCACGATCGCGCTGAAGAACACGCTCATCTACTCGGTCGGCGGTTTCGTCTTCGCCTTCCTGTTCGGCCTGCTGTTCGCGCTGATGCGGTTGTCGCCGGTCCGCCCCTACCGGTGGCTGGCGATCGCCTACATCGAGATCTTCCGGGGTCTCCCCGCGCTGCTGATCTTCCTGATGATCCTGTTCCTGCCGCTGGCCCTGCCCGGCTTCGAGGTGCCGGGCGGCCTGTACGGCCAGGGCATCCTGGGCCTGGCCGTCGTCGGCTCGGCCTACATGGCCGAGACGCTCCGCGCGGGCCTGCAGGCGGTGCCCCGGGGGCAGATGGAGGCGGCCCGGTCGCTGGGCATGTCGTACGGCAGGGCGATGGTCACGATCATCATCCCGCAGGCCGTGCGCATCGTGATCCCGCCGACGACCAACCAGTTCGTCTCCCTGCTCAAGGACTCGTCGCTGGTGCTGTTCCTCGGAGTCTCCGGCGAGTACGTGGAGCTGACGAAGTTCGGCAACGACCTGGCCTCCACCCACGCGAACGGCACGCCCATCCTGGTCGTCGGCGTGACCTACCTGCTCGTCACCATCCCGCTGGGCTACCTCGCCACCCGGCTGGAACGGCGCCAGGGGAAGGGACGGTGACCGCGGTGAATCCGACGACCCCGGTGCGTCACGCGGTCGAGATCCGCGACCTGCACAAGAACTTCGGCAGGCTGGAGGTGCTCAAGGGCATCGACTTCACCGTCGACCCCGGCCAGGTGGTCTGCGTCATCGGCCCTTCGGGCTCGGGCAAGTCCACGCTGCTGCGCTGCGTGAACCTGCTGGAGCAGCCGACCTCGGGCAAAGTGATCGTCGAGGGCCTCGACCTGACCGATCCGGACGCCGACATCGACGCAGCCCGCCGCCGGGTCGGCATGGTCTTCCAGCAGTTCAACCTGTTCCCGCACATGACCGTGCTGGAGAACGTCATGATCGCCCAGCGTCGCGTGCTCAAGCGCGGCAGGGCCGAGGCGGAACGCGTCGCCATGGAGAACCTGGAGAAGGTGGGCGTCGCCGCCAAGCGCGACTCCTACCCGGCGCAGCTCTCCGGCGGCCAGCAGCAGCGGGTGGCGATCGCCCGGGCGCTGGCGATGAACCCGGCGCTGATGCTCTTCGACGAGCCCACCTCGGCGCTCGACCCGGAGCTGGTCGGCGACGTGCTCACGGTCATGCGCAAGCTGGCCGAGGAGGGCATGACCATGCTGGTGGTCACCCACGAGATGGCGTTCGCCCGGGACGTGGCCGACCGGGTGGTCTTCATGGACGGCGGCGTCATCGTCGAGGACGGCCCGGCCGAGCAGGTCATCGGCGCGCCGCGGCACGAGCGCACCAAGTCCTTCCTGCGCCGGGTGCTGGACCCGACGCACACCGACGTCTGAGGCCTCCGGGAGGATCCGCAGGCGGTGGCCCGTCCCCCTTCGCCGGGGGCGGGCCGCAGGCGCGTCCGGGGCGGACGACGGGGAAGGGGCGCGGGTGCCCCTGCGGGCGCGAGCCCGCGGGGAGGCCTTTGGCGCCGTGTGGAGCTTCCCCGACTCCGCACGTTTTCTACTCGGCCCCCCGCGGGCGTCGCCGTCACCCACGGTAACCCCATCGGAGCCGGGAGCGCAAAGATATGCGCCGCCCGCCCGGGGCTTCTTCAGCCGGCGTCGCGGAGCATGCAGGTGAGCCGGGAGGTGCACACGCGCCGGCCCTGCTCATCGGTGATCTCGATGTCGTAGGTGGCGACCGTCCGGCCGCCGTGCAGGCGCCTGGCCACACCGGTGACCAGGCCGGAGGTGGCCGAGCGGTGGTGGGTGGCGCTGATCTCGATGCCGACGGCGATGCGGCCGGGCCCGGCGTGCAGGGCCGAGCCGACGGAGCCGATCGTCTCGGCCAGGACGCAGGACGCGCCGCCGTGCAGCAGGCCGTACGGCTGGGTGTTGCCCTCGACGGGCATGGTGGCGACGACGCGCTCGGCGCTCGCCTCCAGGATCTCGATGCCCATCCGCTCGACCAGGGTGTTCTGGTGCGCGCCGCCCAGCAGTTCCTCGATGGGGGACGTCTCGTCGGGATCGGTCATGGTCAAGGGGTGACTCCTCGTCAGGCGGGGCCAGGTTTTCTGTCGCACCAGGAGACTAGGCTTCTGCTGTGCCGAAGAGTGAAGCGACCCCTACTCGTCCGTGTCTCCTGCTGCTGGATGGGCATTCTCTGGCCTATCGGGCGTTCTACGCGCTCCCTGAGGAGAACTTCTCCACCTCCACGGGGCAGAAGACCAACGCCATCTACGGGTTCACGTCGATGCTGGTCAACGTGCTCCGCGACGAGCGGCCGTCCCACGTGGCGGTCTGCTTCGACCGCTCGGAGCCGACCTTCCGGCACGAGGAGTACGCCGGCTACAAGGCCACCCGCAGCGCCAGCCCGGACAGCTTCCGCAGCCAGATGAGCCTGATCCACGAGATGCTCGACGCGCTGCGCGTCCCGCACCTGTCGCTGGCCGGCTACGAGGCCGACGACCTGATCGCCACGCTCGCCACCCGGGCCGCCGCGCAGGACATGGACGTGCTGGTGGTCACCGGTGACCGCGACGCGCTGCAGCTCGTCGACGAGCGGATCACGGTGCTGATGACCCGGGTCGGGATCAGCAACATGACGCGGTTCACCCCCGAGGCCGTGCTGGAGAAGTACGACCTCACCCCGGCCCAGTACCCCGACTTCGCCGCCATCCGCGGCGACGTCAGCGACAACCTGCTGAACATCCCGGGCGTGGGGGAGAAGACCGCGGCCAAGTGGATCAGGGAGTTCGGCTCGCTGGAGGAGCTGGTCGACCGGGTCGACGAGGTCAAGGGCAAGGTCGGCGAGAAGCTCCGCGAGCACCTCGACCAGGTCCTGATGAACCGCCGCCTGACCCAGTTGGTGCGCGACGTGCCGCTGGAGCAGGAGGTCGCCGGGCTGAGGGTCGGCGAGCTGGACCGCGCCGAGATCGACAAGATCCTCGACACCCTGGAGTTCCGGGGCGAGATCCGTGAACGGCTCTTCAAGACCCTCGGCTCGGCCGAGGCCGGGTCCGAGGCCGGGTCCGGGGACGGCTTCGAGGTCGACGTCGTCGTGCTCGGCCCCGGTGAGGTGGCCGGGTGGCTGGAGGCGCTGCCCGAGGGGCGGGCGGGGCTGGCCTTCACGGGGGCGTACGGCAGGGGCACCGGCCGGATCGACGGCCTGGCGATCGCCGCGCCGGCAGATGGGCAGGAAGGCGGCACGGGCGGCTCCCGGGCGGCGTTCGTCGACCCGTCCGGGCTGACCGAGGGCGACGAGGCGGCGCTGCGCGCCTGGCTGGCCGACGAGGCCAGGCCGAAGGCGGTGCACGACGCCAAGGGGTTCATGCTGGCGCTCTGGGCGCAGGGGCTGGAGCTGCGCGGGCTGTCCTGCGACACGGCGCTGGCCGCCTACCTGGCGGCCCCGGGGCAGCGCTCGTTCGTCCTGGAGGACCTGGTCCGGGTCTACCTCGGCCGCGAGCTGAAGGGCGAGGCCCCGGCGGACGGGCAGACCTCCCTGTTCGACGACCAGGAGGCCGACGCGGCCCGCGACCTCGGGCTGAGGGCCTCGGCCGTGCGCGACCTCGCGAGCGCGCTGGAGGTGTTCCTGGAGCCGCGGGCGGCCACCAGCCTGCTGCGGGACGTGGAGCTGCCGCTGGTGGCCGTCCTGGCCGAGATGGAGCGGACGGGCATCGCCGCCGACCGCGACCACCTCGGCGGGCTGGAGGAGGAGTTCCGGGCGGCGGTGAAGCAGGCCGTCGAGGAGGCGCACGCCTCGGTGGGCGAGCAGTTCAACCTGGGCTCGCCCAAGCAGCTCCAGGAGATCCTCTTCGTCAAGCTGGGGCTGCCCAAGACCAAGAAGATCAAGACCGGCTACAGCACCGACGCCGACCAGCTGGCCTGGCTGGCCGCGCAGACCGAGCACGAACTGCCGACGATCATGCTGCGCCACCGGGACCAGGAGAAGCTCCGGGTCACGGTCGAGGGGCTGATCAAGGAGATCTCCGACGACGGGCGGATCCACACGACGTTCGAGCAGACGGTCGCGGCCACCGGGAGGCTGAGCTCCAAGCAGCCCAACCTGCAGAACATCCCGATCCGCACCGCCGAGGGCCGCCGCATCCGGCAGGGGTTCACGGTCGGCTCCGGCTACGAGACGCTGCTGACCGCCGACTACAGCCAGATCGAGCTGCGCATCATGGCGCACCTGTCCGGCGACGAGGCGCTGATCGCCGCGTTCGAGTCCGGGCACGACTTCCACCAGGCGACCGCGGCGCGGGTCTTCGGCACCGAGCCGGAGAAGGTCACCGGCGAGATGCGCGCCAAGATCAAGGCGATGAACTACGGGCTGGCCTACGGCCTGTCCGACTTCGGGCTGTCGGCGCAGCTCAGCATCCCGGTCTCGGAGGCCAGGGGCCTCAAGGAGGAGTACTTCGAGGAGTTCGGCGGCGTCCGCGACTTCCTCAACGCGATCGTCGCCCGGGCCCGGCAGGACGGCTACACCGAGACCATCCTCGGCCGCCGCCGCTACCTGCCCGACCTCAACAGCGACAACCGGCAGCGCCGCGACATGGCCGAGCGGATGGCGCTCAACGCGCCGATCCAGGGGTCGGCGGCGGACATCATCAAGATCGCCATGCTGCGGGTGGGCGCCGCGCTGCGCGAGGCCGGCCTGGGCTCGCGGATGCTGCTCCAGGTCCACGACGAGCTCGTGTTCGAGGTGGCGCCGGGCGAGCTGGAGACCCTGCGCGAGCTGGTCCGGACCCGGATGAACACCGCCTACGAGCTGCGCGTTCCGCTCGAGGTGTCGGTGGGCGTCGGACGCACGTGGCAGGACGCCGGCCACTGACCGCCGGGCCGGTGGCCGGCCGTCGCGGGGCGCTGTGAGGGGTGCCGTTGAGTGTGTCCGGGCTTGTCCCAGTCTGTTCTAGGGTTGGACGGCAGGCCGACACCTCGACGGGCACGGGAGTCTTGTGCGGAGTCCAACCCCCCATATCGCGCGGTTCATCATGCTGGCCAACGTCGTGGTCGTGGTCATCGCCACCGGGGTCCTGTTCCTGCTGCCCGACCCGGCCGGAAACGCCGCGCCGTCCGCCTCGGCCTCCGCGCCGGGGCGGCAGGCGCAGAGCACGGCTCCGACGCCGGAGCCCGTCCCGGAGCCGGACCTGCCCTCGGCCGACCTGCCCCAGGCGATCACCGCCACCCCGGAGTTCGCCCGGCAGGTGAAGGCCAACGAGGCCGGGATGGTCCCCGTGATCATGTACCACCGGATCGTGAAGAAGCGGCGGGCCTCCATCGACCGCACCCCCGACCAGGTGCGCAGGGAGATGGAGCGGCTGGCCAGGGACGGCTACGTGCCGGTCACCGCCCGGGAGTTCGCCGCCGGGCGGATGGACGTCCCCGCGGGCAAGCATCCGGTGGTGCTCACCTTCGACGACGGCCACCCCAGCCACTTCGCGCTGGACGACGCGGGCATGCCGGTGAAGGACACCGCGGTCGGGATCATCTACCAGGTGGCGAAGAAGTACCCGGGCTTCCGGCCGGTCGCCACCTTCTGGGTCAACCGGCAGCCGTTCGGACTGCAGAGCCGGGCCGATCAGGCGCGCGCCGTGCAGTGGCTGTCCTCGCGCGGGTTCGAGGTGGCCAACCACACCTGGAGTCATCCGTACCTGCCGGGCCTGGCGAAGAAGGGGATCGCCGAGCAGCTCGTCCGGGTCGAGCGGATGCTGAAGGCGCTCGGCGCCGGCCCGTCGGAGACGCTGGCGCTGCCGTTCGGGGCGATGCCGCGCAAGCGGTCCACCGTGCAGAAGGGCTCCTGGGACGGGACGGGGTTCGCCTTCAAGGCCGTCTTCCTGGCCGGCGCCCAGCCGTCGGTCTCGCCCTTCGTCAAGGACTACGACTGGCGGGCCGTCCAGCGGATCCAGAGCAACGGCAAGAAGGGCGAGTGCCGCAAGTGGTGCTCCCAGTACTGGCTGGAGTGGCTGGACAAGCATCCGGGCGAGCGCTACACGGCCGACGGCGATCCTGATCGGATCTCCATCCCCAGGAAACTTCGGGGTAATATCAGCTCCAAGCGGAGGGGGCAGGTCAACGCCTATTAGGCGTTCCTGTCGCCGTTGCGGCCTTTACGTGCCTTCTGGTGCGGGGTCCTTCCGGATTGACCAGGCTGCTCTGGTCTCATATGCTGATCGCTGCGCTGTGGGCTCGCGCGTGTCTCGGACGGAGTGGGCTCGCGCTCGATCACGTCGATGCGAACTTCCTGTCTCGGCTGAACGATAAGAAGCCTGCCGCGCGTTCGCCACATCGACATCTGTCCGCGTTCGGAGCAATTCCACACATGACGAGCAGCACTGAGGCCACCTCGAGCACCCCGCAGGTAGCGGTCAACGACATCGGCTCTGAGGAAGAGTTCCTCGCAGCGATCGACCTGACCATCAAGTACTTCAACGACGGCGACATCGTCGAGGGCACCGTCGTCAAGGTCGATCGAGATGAAGTTTTGCTCGACATCGGCTACAAGACCGAGGGTGTGATCCCCTCGCGTGAGCTCTCGATCAAGCATGATGTCGACCCGGCGGACGTCGTCGAGGTCGGTGAGCACGTCGAGGCGCTGGTCCTCCAGAAGGAGGACAAGGAAGGCCGCCTGATCCTGTCCAAGAAGCGCGCTCAGTACGAGCGGGCCTGGGGCACGATCGAGAAGATCAAGGACGAGGACGGCATCGTCACCGGCACGGTCATCGAGGTCGTCAAGGGTGGTCTCATCCTCGACATCGGCCTGCGCGGCTTCCTCCCGGCCTCCCTGGTCGAGATGCGCCGCGTCCGCGACCTGCAGCCGTACGTCGGCCGCGAGCTCGAGGCGAAGATCATCGAGCTGGACAAGAACCGCAACAACGTGGTTCTCTCCCGCCGCGCCTGGCTGGAGCAGACCCAGTCCGAGGTTCGCCAGACGTTCCTCAACACCCTGCAGAAGGGTCAGGTCCGCAAGGGCGTCGTCTCCTCGATCGTCAACTTCGGCGCCTTCGTGGACCTCGGCGGCGTCGACGGCCTGGTCCACGTCTCCGAGCTCTCCTGGAAGCACATCGACCACCCCTCTGAGGTCGTCGAGGTGGGCCAGGAGGTCACCGTCGAGGTTCTCGACGTGGACATGGAGCGCGAGCGCGTCTCCCTGTCGCTCAAGGCGACGCAGGAAGACCCGTGGCAGCAGTTCGCCCGCACCCACCAGATCGGCCAGGTCGTGCCGGGCCGCGTCACCAAGCTGGTGCCGTTCGGTGCGTTCGTCCGGGTCGAGGAGGGCATCGAGGGCCTGGTCCACATCTCCGAGCTGGCCGAGCGCCACGTCGAGATCCCCGAGCAGGTCGTCCAGGTCGGCGACGAGATCTTCGTGAAGATCATCGACATCGACCTCGACCGTCGCCGGATCTCGCTCTCGCTCAAGCAGGCCAACGAGGGTGCGATGGGCGCCGACGTCGAGTTCGACCCCACGCTGTACGGCATGGCGGCGACCTACGACGACCAGGGCAACTACATCTACCCCGAGGGCTTCGACCCGGAGACCGGCGAGTGGCTCGAGGGCTTCGACAAGCAGCGCGAGGAGTGGGAGCGGCAGTACGCCGAGGCCCAGACCCGCTTCGAGGCGCACAAGAAGCAGGTCGAGGAGGCCCGCAAGGCCGAGGCCGAGGCGGGCGAGGCGGCCCCCACGTCCTACTCCGGTGAGACCCCGTCGGCCTCCTCCAGCGGTTCCTCCGCTCCGGCGGCCGGCGCCCTCGCCTCCGACGAGGCTCTCGCGGCTCTGCGCGAGAAGCTCGCGGGCGGCCAGAGCTGAGGCCTTGAGGCCGAGGTGAAGCAGTAAGCACGGTTCGCAGAAGGGCCCCGCTCCGGCGGGGCCCTTCCGCGTTCCCGGGCGGGGTCCGCCCCGGAGGCTCCGGCCGTCTCGGGACCGGAGCCTCCCCGACGCCCGGAGACGGCCCTCAGACGCCCGGAGCGTCCCGGCGCCGTGGGGGGTGGCGGGGAAGTGACCCTGAGGGGAGTGCGCCGCTAAGGTGGCGCCGTGGCGATGATCGAGCGGGCGGGACCCGCGGACGCCGGGGAGATCCTCACCGTGCAGCGCGCGGCGTACGTGACCGAGGCCCAGCTCTACGGGGACCCGTTCATCCCGCCGCTGGTCGAGTCGGCCGCGCAGGTCCGCCGGGCCGTCGAGTCGGGCACCGTGCTCGTCGCCCGGGACGGCGGGCGGATCGTCGGCGCGGTCCGCGGTCAGACCTCGGAGACGACCTGCCGGGTCGGGCGGCTGGTGGTCGCGCCCGACGTGCAGGGCCGGGGGATCGGCGGGGCGCTGCTGGCGGCCCTGCACGAGGAGGTCGCCGAAGCGCTCGCGTTCGACCTGTTCACCGGGCACCTGTCGGAGGGCAACCTGCGCCTCTACCGCCGTCACGGCTACCGGGAGACCCGCCGGGAGCGGATGAGCGACCACCTCACCCTGGTGCACATGCGCCGCCTGCTCTGAGCCGCCCTCCCGCGCCCGCCGTGCGCGCGGCGCCGACACGACCGCTCACGTCTCGGCGAACTTCTTCCTCCGGCGTCCGCCGTGCGCGCGGAGGCGAGCGGACGAGGGGGCCGGGCCGTGCGCCGGGCCCGCGCGCCGGGCCGGGGCGACCCCGGCAGGGCCGTGCCCGTATGCTGCGGACCATGCTGAAGGTCGGACTCACCGGCGGGATCGGGTCGGGTAAGAGCGAGGTGTCGCGGCGGCTCTCGGACCGCGGCGCCGTGGTCATCGACGCGGACGAGATCGCCCGCGAGGTGGTCGAGCCGGGGACCGCGGGGCTCGCGAGGGTCGTCGCGGTCTTCGGGGGCGAGGTGCTCCGCGCGGACGGCGCGCTCGACCGGGAGAGGCTGGGGTCGATCGTCTTCTCCGACTCCGAGAAGCTGGCCGCGCTCAACGGCATCGTCCACCCGCTGGTCGGAGCCCGCGTCGCCGAGCTGCAGGATCAGGCGGCCGAGGCCGACGAGTCCGCGATCGTCGTCTACGACGTGCCGCTGCTGGTGGAGAACAACCTCGCCCCGATGTACGACGTGGTGATCGTCGCGGATGCGGCCGACGAGGTGCGCCTGGCCCGGCTGGTCGGCGTGCGCGGCATGTCGGAGCAGGACGCGCGCGCCCGGATCGCAGCCCAGGCGAGCCGGGAGGACCGGCTGGCGGTCGCGGACGTCGTGATCCGCAACGAGGGCTCACTGGAGGAGCTGGACGCCCGGGTGGACGAGGTGTGGGCGGAGCTGTCCGCCCTGCGGGCGGCCCGGGCGCGATAGCGACCCGCGTCCGCACCGGGTCCCGATCCACGTCCCGGTCCGCGTCCGGGCCCCGGTCCGTCCACGGACACGGCCCGCGCCCTCGTCGGGCGCGGGCCGTTCAGGAGGCGAGCCCCCGCCGGGGCGCGGGCCGTACCGTGGGACGGGTCAGAACCAGCCGCGCTTCTGGGCCATCGCGTGCAGGCCGGAGCGCAGGGACTGCTCCACCTGACCGGGGTGGTCGTTGTAGTGGACGGTGAAGCGGTTGTAGGTGTCGTGGCTGGAGTTCAGGAAACCGCCGCGGGTGTCGGCCTCCAGGATGACGTCCATCGCGCTCGGACCGGAGATGAAGGTCAGTTCCAGCTCGTTGAAGTGGCGGCTGTACTCGGGGCCCGCGTAGTACTCGATCTCCTGGAAGAACGGCATGCGCGAGCCGTGCAGGGTGCCGCGCTCCAGATCGGCCTTCTTGAAGCGGAAACCCATGCGGTCGAGGGCGGCCAGGACGTTCTCCTGGGCGGGCAGCGGGTTGACGAACAGCGGGTCCAGGTCGCCCTTGTCGAGCGCGCCGGCCAGGGCGAGCTCGGTGGAGACGCCCAGCTTCATGCCGTGCAGCGGGTGGCCGCCGATGGCGCTGATCGGGGTCTCCCACGGGACGGGGATCTCGAAGGGGATCGACTGGCCCGCGCCCGCGGCCAGGTGGAACGGCCCGGAGACCTGGTGGCGCAGGAAGCTGTAGGTCGTCTTGTACTCCTCGTCGCCGCTCTCCACCTCCACCACCGCGGTGAAGTCGATGAAGATGCCCTCGACCTGGTAGTCGCTGCTGCTGCTGCGGAAGTTGACCTGTCCGCGCAGGAGCTCACCGGGACGGACGTTGGAGTTCTGCAGGATCGTGTCGACCTCGACACCTGCACCGAACGCGGCCTTCAGCTTGCGGAACACCATCGGGAGACTCCCTGGGTAGATGACGTGCGTGTTCTCAGTGTCGTTCAGCGGACATCCGTCCGCGGACGTTTCTCTCAGTGGGCGGCGCCGGCTGGGCCGCCGGCCCCGCCAGTGTGGTCAACGGGCGGCCCGGGCCGGCCGTTCCCGGTCCCGAGCTGCGGCAGGATCTGCGCCATGAGCAGGGTGGACAGCGCGGAGGAGTCGCCGGACGACCCGCCCGCGGTGCGGACGACGACGGGCCGGGGGGCGCTCTCGGCGAGCCGGGCCCCCACGTCCAGGCGGCGGCGGGCCAGCTCGTAGTGGAGCACGGCCCGGTTGTCGCGGTAGGACTCCGCCAGGCGGCGCAGCGCCTTCGCCTCGTTCTCGGCGGAGGTGAGCTCGGCCCGGCCCCGCGCCTCGATCTCCCAGCGCACCCGCTGAGCCTCGGTCTCGTGCTCCTCCAGCATGCGGGCGACGTCCTTGCGCGCGGTGTTGGCGGCCGCCCGCACCTCGACGATACGCGCGTCCCGCGTCTTCTTCGCCCGCTCGATCTCCATGAGCAGCGTGTCGATCCGCCGCTTGCGGGTCAGCTCCCACTCCCGCTCGAAGGCCGACATCTCCTTGGCGACCTTCTCCCGGGTGGCCAGGTGCTGCTGGTAGGCGTCGGGGAGCTGCACGTCGGGGATGTTGGCGCCGGTGACCCGCACGCCGTACCGGCCGAGCTGGCGGTTGAGGGCCTCCTGCATGTCGCCCACGTCGGAGCCGCGCAGGTCGTAGGCGTGCTCGGTGTGCACCCTGCGGCTGCGCTGGCGGATGGCGTCCTGTACGGCGCTGCTCAGCACGAGGTCGAAGTTGCCCGCCCCGATCGTCCGGACGAAGGCCACCGGGTCGACGATGCGGAACTTCAGGAAGAACTCGATGGACTTCAGCGGCACGTTCTCGGCCGTCGGGCAGGCCACGATCGGCGCGGAGTACGGGATCTCGGTGGAGGTGTCCACCACCGCGTCGACCCGGTCCCAGGGCAGCCAGAGGTAGTGGCGGCCCGGCGGCAGGGTGCCGGTGATGGCGCCCCAGCGGCTGCGCACGCCGGTGGTGCCCTCCTCGATCTCGATGATCGCCCGGCGCCAGAGCCAGACCGCGGCCACGAACACGAGGAGCACCGAACCGAGCGCGGCCAGGAAGCCGAACCGGCCGCCCGCGAAGACCGCCGTCCCGGCCAGGTAGAGGGCCAGGAACAGCAGCGCCACCCAGGCGAAGCCCCTGCGGTCCTTGGGGATGACCACCGGGACGAGCTGGCCGGACTCGCCGCCGCGCAGCAGCTGGCGGATCTCCGACCAGGCCGCCAGTGATTCCTTGATCTTGGAGAACTCTCGGCTCATGTGCTCAGGCCTCTTCCTGGGCGCGCGGCGCGGCGTCCTGCGCGGCGTGCGGGGCGGTGCTCGGCGGGGCGGCGTCCGGGGC
>NZ_CDRNDK010000148.1:0-13567 GCF_977012225.1 Planomonospora algeriensis
GTCGTCCACCAGGACCACGCGAATCACATCCATGCCGTCAGCTCTCCTCACCTCGGCCGCCGATGACCGGGCCTTCCAGTCGACCCTGTCCGGCGGGAGACCATCAAAACACGGATCGGGGCGTCCCGGACACGCCGGCGCCCACCGGACCGCGGGGCCGGAGCAGCGCCGGACCGGCCGCCCGCTCTGCCGCGAGCCCACGCGGAGGCCATGCCTCATAAGGGTCAAAGGCTCACCGGATCACAGCGGGACGCTCCAGCGAAGTCGGGTCCCGCCCTCCTGACCTGCAGTGGTCTCGAAGGAGCCGCCCAGCGCTTCGGCTCGTTCGGCGAGGTTGCGCAGGCCGCTGCGCCTGCCGTCCGGCGGCAGGCCGACGCCGTTGTCCCGCACGATCAGCGTCAGCCGTTCATCGGCCGCTTCGACCGACACGTCGGCTTTGGTGGCCTTGGCATGGCGCACGATGTTGGACAGCGCCTCGCGCAGCACCGCGAGCAGTTGCTCGGCGATCTCCGCGGGCACCTGGTTGTCGAGGCTGCCCTCCATCCGCAGGCCCGGCATGAAGCCCAGATGCCCGCGTGCGCCCTCCACCAGGCCGACGATCTGCGCGCGCAGACCGGGCGTGGCATCATGGCCGGACGTCTGCAGGGCGAAGATGGTGGAGCGGATCTGCCGGATCGTCTCATCCAGCTCGTTGATCGCGTGCTGGAGCCTGCCGGAGGCTTCGGGCCGCTCCACCAGCCGCACGGTGCTCATCAGCGTCATCGCCACCGCGAACAACCGCTGGATGACCACGTCGTGCAGGTCCTTGGCGATGCGGTCGCGGTCTTCCAGCAGCCCCAGCCGCTCGGCGTCCTTGCGGGCCTCGGCCAGCTCCAGCGCGATCGCGGCCTGCCCGGCGAACGCCGCCAGCGTGCGCAGGTCGGCCTGGGTGAACGGGGCGCGGCCGGGCTTCTTGGCCAGTACCAGCACCCCGCGCACCGTCTGAGCGGCCCCCAGCGGTACCAGCAGCCCGGGGCCGAACCCCGACGCGCGCAGCGGCGATCGCGGATAGGGCAGATCCTGCAGGTTCCCGTAGATCGACGGCTCGCCTCGGGAGAAGACCGCTCCCGCCGCTGATCCCTCGAAGGGGAAGTCCATCTCCTGGAGCGGATCCGCCTTGGGGCCTTCGGCGATCTTTACGCGCAACGCCTGCCTGTCGTCATCGGGCAGCAGGACCTGGGCCAGGTCGGCGTCGGTCATCTGCTGCGCCTGGCGGGCGATGAGGGTGAGCACCTCGTCCGGTCCGGCTCCTGACAGCAGGCTGGTGGTGACCTCCGCCGAGGCCTGCAGCCAGGTCTCGCGGCGCCGCGTCTCCTCGTACAGGCGGGCGTTCTCGATCGCGACACCGGCGGCGGTGGCCAGTGCCACCACGATCGCCTCGTCTTCTTCGTCGAACTCCTCACCGCCGCGTTTCTCGGTGAGGTAGAGGTTGCCGAAGATCTCCTCGCGTACCCGCACCGGCACCCCCAGGAACGAGCCCATCGGCGGGTGGCCGGGCGGGAAGCCGTAGGACTCCGGATGGTCGGAGATACGCGACAGCCGCAGTGTCTGCGGCTCCTTGATCAGCAGCCCGAGCAGGCCCAGCCCGTGCGGCCAGTGCTCGATCGCCGCGATCTCCTCCTCGCTCAGGCCGACGGGAACGAACTGCATCAGCGTGCGGTCCTCGCCCACCACGCCCAACGCGCCGTAAGAGGCGTCCACCAGGGTGGTGGCGGTCTCCACGATCCGCCGCAGCACCGTCTCCAGGTCGAGATCGCTGCCGACTGAGACGACCGCCTCCAGCAGCGCGTGCACCCGGTCGCGGGTGGCCAGCACCGCGCTCAGGCGGGTCTGCAGCTCCGACAGCAACTCGTCCAGCCGCATGCCCGGGACCAGGGAGCACGACTCCTTATCCGTCATACCGGCAGTTTTGCATTAGAAACACTGCGGTGCCCACCTCCCTACCAGGGCGGGCACCGGATCCGGTCCTCGGCGCGGATCGCTACCGCGAGGTGGGCCGCGGCAGGAGCCAGAGCTCCTAGTAAAGAGGCGGGGTGACGGCGACGCCGCCGATGTCGTCGTGAGCGCAGGTCAGCCCGGGCGTGACGCCGACGATGCCCTCCACTCGGCCGATCTCCTCCAGCAGCCGGGTGATCTGGGACTTGTGCTCGACGACGCCGCCGACCGTCACCACTCCGTCCCGCACTCCGATCGACACCGTCGAGGGATCGAGCCCGGCCGCACCGCGTACGACGGCCTCGATCTCCGCGCGCACCTCCTCCGCCGGACGGGTGAAGACCCGCAGCAGGTCTCGCTGGTGCACCGTGCCGACGATTCGGCCGGTGACCGGATCGATCACCGGCAGTTGCTTGATCCGCCGCTCGTGCATCAGCCGGACCGCCTCGCGGACCGGCGTGCCCGGGGTCACGGTGACCGCCGGGCTGGTCATCAGCTCGGCGGCGGTGACGGCCACGGCCTTGCGCTGCTCCTGCCGGCGCCTCTCCCCCCTGAAGATCGTGGCGCCGTGCCGTACCCCATCGACCTCCTTGAGCAGGAGGTCGTCTTCCGACACCACGCCCACCGGACGCCGGTCGGCATCGAGCACCGCGACCGCGCCGACCGCGAAGCGCTTCATCGCCGCGAGAATCTCCGTGCAGGGAGTGTCCAGTCGCACCGCGATCGCCACCCGGCCCATCACATCCTTGACCTCGGTAGCCATGGCGCTCTCCTCTCGCTTCACGTGGCCGGGAACGGCCACGGCCTGCCGCCGATCCTCCGGGAGCGGGCTGCCGGGTGATGGAGTCCGGATGCGGACCGCCCCGGCGAAGCTCGTCCATATCCTCATCGTCCGGCGTGGGCGCCATCTCCGGGCAGGGCGGAACGTCCTGCGAGCGGGGGACCTCCTGCCCTTCCGGCCGGGCCGTCCGGCCATCGGGGGCGTGGTCCGCATCCCCGCTGTCTTCAGCCGTTCGCACCTGTGAAACGACATGGGCCGCGGCCTCGACCCTCCCGTCGACTTCGCCTGGCGCCGCGCCACCTGCCGTCTCTGCTCAGAGTCACATGGGTGCTCCTCGGTAACGAGCGGTACGGGCTCGATACGGAACAGCGCGGTCCGTACCTCGCCCGGTTCCTCTCCCAGGCCATCAGCGGCGACTCCCCGGCAGCCGTTCTGGACCACGCAGGCCAGGGGTCATCGTGGCGGGACGACCGCCAGCGGGCAGAGCGCATGGTGCAGCAGCGAATGACTGACCGAACCCAGCAGCAGACCGGTCAGGGCCCCGCGCCCGCGCGAGCCCACGACCAGCAGGCTCGCCTCGGCCGAGGCGTCCTTGAGCACGTCCACCGGGTGACCGTTGACCGCCTCCGCGGTGACCTTGACATCCGGGTAGCGTTCGCTCCAGCCGGCCAGCGCCTCGGCCAGCACCAGCTGCTCGTCACCCTCCCGCCGCTCGGCACTCTCCAGCAGGTGCGGCGCACCTTCGATGACGGGTCCGCTCCAGGCGTGCACCGCCCGCAGCTCGACCCCGCGCGCCGACGCCTCGGTGAAGGCGAAGGACAGCGCCTCCGCTCCCGCCGGTGAGCCGTCGACCCCGACCACCACCGGACCATCCGCCGTGGGCTGCTCCTGCCCAGCGGGCGCGGCGCGGACCACGGCCACCGGGCAGGCGGTGTGCCCGCACACACCCAGTGCCACCGACCCCACCAGCATGCCCAGGAAGCCGCCCAGCCCGTGACTGCCGACTACCAGCAGCTCCGCCTGCCCGGCGGCCTCGATCAAGCCCTGCCGCGGATCACCCGGCAGCAGCAGCGGCTCCACCTCCACCGGCAGACCCTCGGCGTGGGCCCGCTCCACCCCCTGGGCCAGCAGGTCGGCGGCACCGTCGCGCATCCACCGCCCCACATCGGCGTGCGGCACGTCCTCGGGCATCTCGAACGCCCAGGCCGGCATGACGTGCACGATGCGCAGCCGCGCACCGCGCAGCCCGGCCTCGCGCACCGCCCAGCCCACCGCCTCCAGACCGGCCTGCGAGCCGTCCACCCCTACCACGATCATGAGTCCTCCTGCGTATATGCGGGCCGTTCACGAGGTCGTGAACGAGGAGTCCCGATCTTCCTTCGTCACCACGTGGGCGTCGGGCCCCGGGAACACGAGGCCCTCGTGCTCGTCGTCCACCCAGCGCACCACGTAGCGTACGTCCCACCACTCTCAGCGTCCCCGGCGAGAGGTGGCCAAGGCCGGTCGGCCCATGACCGCAGGCCCATCGGCCGTAGCCTCCGGCCCGGCGGGCACGGACACTGAAGGCATGGGCAATCCGCCCGTGCACGACGACGGGACCGAGCCGGACGTGGTCACCCGCGTCCCGGTGCATCCCTGACCTGAGAAGAGGAGCGACGATGGCCCGCCAGATCGCCATGACCTACCAGCCACTGTCCACGGCAGGCCTCGAAGCCCGCATCCACGACCTGGAGATCCGCCTCGCCCACCTCACGGAGCTGGTCGAGACACTGATGCATGAGCCCGAGGCCCGCTCCTGACCGGATGGGCCCGCCTGAGCCAGGATTCAGCCGGACGGTGGAAGCGGAGGCCGGCGAGTCGCCCCATCGGTGATCGGCGCGTTTACTTCGGCGGAGCGCCGGACTCTCGGGCATGACGCCGGTGGGGGTTCCTACGCGAGCCGGTGGGCACCGGCCTGCCGTGCCGTGGCCAGTGCCGTACCCCAGTAGCGTGCCCGGTCGGTCTCCCCCTCCAGAAGCGGGCCGGGGGTACCGGAGACGTAGAAGCTCTGCGAGCCGGACAGGATCGCGAAACCCTGCTTACGCAGGCGTTTCTCGGCGCCGTGCCGGGCCGATCCTGGGACCCAGGGGTTCTTGACCCGGGTGTCGAACGCCGCGGCGGCCACGGCCGGTGCGTGGCCGCCCAGGGCGGCGAGCCATTCGCGCAGCCCCCGCCCTTTGGACACCAGGCCTGCGGGGACCTGCTGGGCGGCCGACTGCCGGGTGCCGGGGCGGCTCATGCCGAAGGCATGGGTGGGTGCGCCGACGACGAGCAGGTCCACGTCGCCGGGAACCGCCTCCGGAGCGTCACCGACCTCGATGAGGTCCACCTGCATGTGGGTGGCCAGGCCGTCGGCGACGGCCTCGGCGATCGCTTGGGTGTTGCCGAACATCGATTCGAAGACCACGAGCGCGCGCATCAGGATCATCTCCTTCTCCATTGACGCTCGGCGGGGGACGGGGATCGGGGGCGGTCCTCGTCCCCCGCCTGTCGTCTTGAGCATCTCGCTCGCCGCTGTGCGGGTGAAGGGGCCGACGACCACGGCGGTAGGGACCAAAGGCCCGGCGCGCGAGCGGGCAGGCGATCACCGGATGGGCCCCGGGCACGGAGACGTGCCGCGCTCCGGCTCTCTGCGCAGGAGACCGTACGGCGCGGTCTGGGACCGTTACGCGCGGGGCCGCTGCCGGCGGGGGCGGGCGATGCGCAGCAGGTCGCATAGGAACGGGGTGGCCAGGCCCGCGGCCAGCGCCATGGCCCAGCCGAGCGGCGGCAGCGGGGTGAGCGCGAGCAGTGCGCCGAGCGCGGGCACCAGCGTCACCAGCACCTGCAGTGCGCCGGTGGCGGCGACGGCGGTCAGCACCGCGCGCCCGCGCCACCAACCCTGCTCGAACGTCCAGCGGCGGGCGCGGGTGACGTAGGCCAAGGTGAGCCGGGCGAAGACCAGGGCCAGCACGGCCTGGGTGCGCACCTGCTCGTCGCTCCAGCCCATGCCGCGGGCGACCTCGACCGTGGTGAAGACAAGCGCGCCGATCAGCAGCGCCCGTGCCGCGATGCGGGTGACGGCCGGCCGGGACAGCAGTCCGCCGCGGCGGGGGCGCAGGGACAGCGGGTCACCGGCGGGCCGGTCGAGGCCCAGGGCGATGGCGGGGATGCCGTCCAGGACCAGGTTGATCCAGAGCAGGTGGACCGGGAGCAGCGGGACGACCAGGTCGGGCCAGAGCAGCAGGCCGGTCAGGACGAGGAATATCTCGGCGAGGTTCCCGGTGAGCAGGTAGCCGATCATCGAGGCGACGTTGTGGTGCAGCCGGCGGCCTTCGCGGATGCCGGTGACGATGGTGCCGAGCTCGCCGTTGGTGACGACGACGGCGGCGGCCTCGCGGGCGACGTCGGTGCCCTCGTCACCGGCCATGGCCACGCCGACGTCGGCGTGGCGCAGCGCGGGGGCGTCGTTGACGCCGTCGCCGGTCATGGTGACGACCTCGCCGTGCTCGCGCAGCGCGCGTACCAGGTCGAGTTTGGTGGCCGGATCGACACGGGCCAGTACCCCGGCCTCGCGCAGCAGCGCGGCGCGGTCCGCGCCGTCCGCGCCGTCCAGGCCGGTGCCGGTGACGACCGGGTCGGGTTCGATGCCGACGTCGGCGGCGACGGCGCGGGCGGTGTCGGCGTGGTCGCCGGTGACCATCACCACGCGGATGTCCGCGGCGCGGCAGTCGGCGACCGCGCTCCGGGCCGAGGGGCGGATCTCGTCGCTGAGGGCGACCAGTCCGGCCGGGGCCAGGTCCGTCGCGTCGAGGTCGGCGGTGGCGGCGGTGGCCAGGGCGAGCACCCGCAGCCCGCGGCGGGCCAGTCCGGGTACGGCGGCCGCCAGCCGGTCCACCTCCGGGCCGGGCGTGCAGCGGGCGAGGACCACCTCGGGGGCGCCCTTGACGGTCAGCAGCGGTCCGCCGCCGGTGGCGGTGATCACGGTCATGGACCGGGTCTCTGCGTCGAAGGGGCGCTCGGCCAGACGCTTCTCATCGGGCGGCAGCCGTACACCGCGGGCGATGGCGGCGGTCTGCAGGGCCACGTCCACGGCGTCTCCGAGGCCGTCGCGGGCGTCGTTGCAGCGCAGCGCCGCCCGCCACAGCTCGGCGGCGGGCCCGGCCTGGTCGGCGACGGCAGGAACGGCCACCTGGTCGGCGACGGCCAGGCGCCCGGTGGTCAGGGTGCCGGTCTTGTCGGTGGCGATGACGGTGGTCGCGCCGAGTGCCTCGATCGCCGAGAGTTTGCGCACGATGACGCCGAGCCTGGCCATGCGCTGCGAGCCCAGGGCCATGGCGGTGGTCACCGCCGCGGCCAGGCTCTCGGGCACCGCGGCGATGGCCAGGGCGACCCCGGCCAGGATGATGTCCAGCAGCGCGGCCTGGCCCTGGCTGACGCGGGTCAGGCCGATCAGCACCATCACGGTGCCCGCGGCCAGGGCCAGGCCGCCGATGCGCCGGGAGGCTTGGGCGAGCTCCCGCTCCAGCGGGCTTCTGCCGCCGCCCTCCAGCGCGGCGGCGATGCGGCCCATCTGCGTGTCGGCACCGGTGCGCTGCACCAGCGCGCTCCCCGAGCCGCGCACGATCAGGGTGCCGGAGAACAGCTCCCCTTTCCGGTCGCCGAGCGGGGTGCCGTCCTCGGCGGGCCCGGCGGCGTGTTTGTTCGCCGACAGGGACTCTCCGGTGAGCATCGCCTCGTCGGCGGCCAGGGCGCCGGCGGCCAGGACGCGGGCATCGGCGGGCACGCGGTCCCCGGCTGCGACCTCGATGACGTCTCCGGGCACGACCTCGGCGGCGGGGATGCGCTGCAGCACGCCGTCACGGTGGACCTTGGCCATCGGCGCGGTGAGCGTGCCCAGCGCGCGCACCGCCTGGTCGGCCTTGCTCTCCTGGCTGACCCCGATGACGACGTTGACTCCCAGGATGGCGACGATGGCCGCGCCCTCGGGAACCTCGCGCAGCACCACAAGAGTGACCAGACCGGCGATGAGCAGCAGGACCGACAGCGGATCGGCGAGCTGGCGGATCGCGCGGGCGATCAGGGTGGGCGGCTGGGGCTGCGGCAGCGCGTTGGGCCCGTGCTCGGCCAGCAGCCGCGCGGCGGCCTCCCGCGACAGCCCGTCGGCGGCGCGCAGGTCGGTGTCTTCCATGAGCCCAGTAGATCAACGGCGGTCACGGCGGGACCCGGATCGAAGGACACCTCCCCGAAGGACTTTCGTCCCCGGTCCTCAACGGGGAAGCGCGATCCGCCCGCGGCCTGATCGCGGCCCCTCACCCCACGGCCGTGACCGACGGCCGCGCCGTCCAGGACCTTCGGCCCTGCCTCGCCCGGTTGCGGGGGGTGCAGGCTCAGAGACCGGAGCGAAGAGAGGGAGAACCATGAACATGCGTGCCGCCGTCGTCACCGCGTTCGATCGACCCCTGGAGGTCCGGGAGATTCCCGTCCCTGAGCCGCAGGCTCACCAGGTCCTGGTCCGCATCGAGGCCAGCGGCCTGTGCCACACCGACATCCACGCCGCCCGCGGTGACTGGCCCGTCAAGCCGGCGCTGCCCTTCACCCCCGGCCATGAGGGTGTCGGCGTCATCGAGAAGGTCGGTTCGGCCGTCACCGGCCGCGCCGCCGGCGAGCGCGTGGCCATCCCGTGGCTGGGCTACGCCTGCGGCACCTGCGCGTACTGCGTCAGCGGCCGCGAGACCCTGTGCGAGTCCCAGCAGAACACCGGCTACGCCGTCGACGGCGGCCACGCCGAGTACGCCGTCGCCCACGCCGACTACGTCGTCCCCGTCCCCGACGGCATCTCCCCCGCCGAAGCCGCCCCGCTGACCTGCGCGGGCGTAACCACCTACAAGGCCGTCAAAGTGTCCGGCCTGCGCCCGGCCGAGCGCGCCGCGATCTTCGGAATCGGCGGACTGGGCCATCTCGCCCAGCAGTACGCGCAGATCTTCGGCGCCGAGACCGTCGCCGTCGACATCACCGCCGATAAGCTCCGCCTGGCCGAGGAACTGGGCGCCGCCCATACCGTCAACGCCGCCGTCGCCGACCCGGTCACCGAGATCCAGGCGTTGGGCGGGGCCGACGTGGCGATCGTGCTGGCCGCCAGCCCGCGCGTGCTGGAGCAGGCCCACGCCTGCCTGCGGCGCGGCGGCCGGCTGGTGCTGGTCTCCCTGCCCAAGGACAACGCGATGAGCCTGCCGATCTTCGAGACCGTGCTGGGCGGCATCAGCGTGATCGGCTCCATCGTCGGCACCCGCGGCGACTTGGCCGAGGTCTTCCGACTGCACGCCGCCGGGAAGACCAAGGTGATCTACGAGACCCGCAAACTCGACGAGATCAACGAGGCGTTCGGCGAGATCCTCGACAGCACCGTCCCGGCCCGGCTGGTCTTCGAGATGTGACCGTGCCCCCGCCGGGTACGGCCGGCAGCCGCGTGGCCTGCGGGTGGTAGAGCCCTTGGACCCGGGCCAGGTCGGAAGGCCTGTCCTGGTGCAGGTTCAAGAAGAAGTCCACCTGCCACGCCTGCGCGCTGCCGGCCTGGCGGTTCGTGGTGACCACCCAGGGCGGGTAGACGCGGAAGGCGCGTTTCCCACCGGAACCGTTCGCTGATACGACCCCGTGTTCGCGGAGCGCGTCCATGGGAAAGACGAACTGACCGAAGTGGTGACGGTCGCGGGTGCTGATGACGAAGAGGTCGACGGGGTCCGTGGCGTCGAAGGGCTGGATGGGGCCGGCCGGGGACCTCTTCCAGACGGTGACGAACTGACCGACCTTGGTGGGGGTCGTCTTGGCGGCGCGGAACCGGATCGAGAGGCCGTCGAGGGTGAACCCGTGGGCGGCGTAGGCGGCGCCCTCGGCTTCGGGCACCGGCTGCGAGCACGTGAACCCGCAGGGGTCGTAGATGAGCGCCTTCGCCGCGATGAGATCTCCGTGGGCCGGGGCGGTGTCCGCCCACGGTTCGAGATCGGATGAGTACTCGCGGTTCGTCGTCATTCGTCCACCCTGCCACGAGTATGGGGAGGCAGTCGGCTCGGCTCGAGGGCCGCGCTCCCGTCATGGTGATGTGAACGCTGACGGTGTGTCCGGGACCACAGCGATGGCTACGCCTGTCGTCGGACCGGCGCTCCGCTCACGCGTGGTGACAAGCGGCGGGAAGCCGTACGACCCTTCTCTGCGGTATGGGAGCGCGCCGCGGATGAGACGCGGGCCGGAGGGATCGGCTGCGTCGCGGCGAGAGATTTCTCCAGGGCCGTGTCGATCCGCGGGCCGCTCGTTCGACGTAAGGGTGCGAGAGTCGAGAGACGGCCCCGCTGAGCGAAACGAGGAGAACGCGATGTCGAAGTACCTGCTGATCATGCGGGGTACCGATGAGTCGAACGCGGCCATGATGGCCGACATCGACGAGATGATGACCGCGACCCACCGGTTCATCGAGGAGATGGTCAAGGCCGGCGTGCTCCTCGCGGCCGAAGGGCTGGACGATCCGGACCAGGGTGCCGTGGTCGACTTCAGCGGCGAGGCCCCGGTGGTCACGGACGGGCCTTACGGCGAGACCAAAGAACTGTTCGGGGGCTTCTTCCTGCTCGACGTCACCTCGAAGCAGGAGGCGATCGAGTGGGCCAAGCGGGTCCCCGCCGCCCCCGGGGCCAAGATCGAGGTCCGGCGGGTGCCCGGGAGCGACGAGGTCCCGCAGGTCGACGAGTGATCGTAGAGGACCGGGCCGGGTGCAAGAGCAACGGCCCGATCTGATGGGCGGGGCCGATGTCGAGGCCGTCTGGCGGATCGAGTCGGCGCGGATCGTCGCCGCGCTGACCCGGCTCACCGGCGACTTCGAGCTGGCCGAGGACGCGGCCCAGGAGGCGGTGGCCGAGGCCCTGGTGGCGTGGCCGCTCGCCTCTCCGGCCAATCCGGCCGGCTGGCTGATGGCCACGGCCCGGCGGCGGGCGATCGACGCGATCCGCCGCCGGACCGCCCTGCAGGACCGGTACGCCCTGCTGGCGGCTGACGCGGCGGGCGACGAAGAGATCGATCCCGACAAGATCGATGACGACGTGCTGGCGCTGATGTTCATCAGCTGCCACCCGGTGCTCTCCCCTGAGGCCCGGGTGGCGCTGACCCTGCGCGTGGTCGGCGGCCTGTCCAGCGAGGAGATCGCCCGCGCGTTCCTCGTACCCGTGCCGACCGTGCAGGCCCGCATCACCCGGGGCAAGAAGACCATCGCGGCGGCCGGGGTGCCGTTCGAGCTGCCGTCGGCCGCCGAGCGCCGGGAGCGGCTGGGCGGCGTGCTCAGCGTCATCTACGTGATCTTCACCGAGGGGTCGACGGCCACGTCGGGCGAGCGGCTGCTGCGCCCCGACGTCGCCTACGAGGCGATCCGGTTGGCCCGCACGCTGGCCGCGCTGCAACCGGCCGAGCCGGAGGTGCACGGCCTGCTCGCGTTGTGCGAGCTGACGGCCGCGCGTTTCCCGGCCCGCACCGGCCCGGACGGCTCGCCGATCCTGCTTGAGGACCAGGACCGGCGGCGGTGGGACATCTCGGCGATCCGCCGTGGGCTGGCCGCGCTGGCCAAGGCATCGACTCGCGGCCTCGCCCCCTACGGCCTGCAGGCCGCGATCGCCGCCACCCACGCGTCGGCGCCCTCGGTCGAGGCGACCGACTGGGACCGGATCGTGGTGCTCTACGAGGTACTCGGCCGGGTCGCGCCCTCACCGGTGGTCGAGCTCAACCGGGCCGTCGCCGTTGCCATGGCCTCGGGCCCGGCGCGAGCCCTGGCCATCGTGGACGAGCTGATCGCCTCCGGCCGGCTCCCCGGCTCGCATCTGGTCCCGACCGTCCGCGGTGAGCTGCTGGCCCGGCTCGGACGGCGATCGGAAGCGCGCGCCGAGCTGGAGCTGGCGGCCCGGCTCTGCGCCAACCGGCGCGAACGCTCGGTGCTGCTGCGCAAGGCGGCCACGCTGAGCTGACCTCTCCAGCTCAGCGTGGCCGCTGGCCGAATGCCTGCACCGAGGGTTGCGGAACCCCTCGAGGTAGGCGAACACCGCTCGCTCGGCTTCCGACCTGGTACGGAAGGCCCGCCGGTCGAGCGGCTCGCATTCCAGTGAGGCGAAGCGGAACTCCGGCGGATAGTTGTTCGGCACAGTGGGCTCCTTCCGGGAACCAGGGTTCCCCAGAGGTCAGGCGTCCACCGAACCGGGTCGACTCCAGTTCGCGTGCCGGGGTGGAGACCGCCGCCGATGTCCGTGGCGCATGGCCTCCCCGCTGCCGTCATCGGGTCACCGGAACCTGTGCTCAGAAGGTGATGTGCACGACGGCGCGGCGGTTGAGCTGCCGGCCGCGGGCGGTGGCGTTGGACGCGGCCGGCGTCCTCTCCCCGTGGGAGACCGCGCGGGTGTCCCAGCCGGTGCCGCGGGCCAGGAACCGGCAGGCGGCCCGAGCCCGTCTCCTGCCGAGCCGCTGGTTGTAGGAGGCGGCGCCGACGGAGTCGGTGTGCCCGACGCACAACAGGTCGTCGATCGCGGGCAGGCGGTGGCGCAGCCGGGCCAGGTAGCGCTTGCCCGCGGGGCGCAGCTTCGCCGAGTCGAAGTCGAACAGGATCTTGCCGCGGGCGGTGACCGTGTGCGGGCGGGTCAGCAGCGTGGTGGCGGTGTCGGTCAGGGCGGCGGTCTGCCCGGTCGGCCAGATGGTGGCGGCCACCCGGGCCTTGATCCCGGCGGGGCGGGCGCTGAGCCGGCGGCCGGTGGCGTTCAGCCGTACCGGGACCTGCACGCTCGCCCGGGCGGCGGCGCCGGTGAAGGTCTTGGAGCCGGTGCCGATGACCACCTGGCGGCCGTTCCTGCGGGCGGTCAGCACGATGTCGCAGCGCCGTACCGTGCCGCTGGACAGCCTGCAGCCGACCGGGACCGTGGTGCCGCGGGCGCTGGTGGTCACCTGCGGGGCCACCGCCACCGACGGCCGCGTCGCCGATGGCGCCGCGGCGGGGGGGCGACAGCTCCCAGCCCACCGACACGGTCATGCTCTGGCCCGGGTCCAGGCCCGCGTGGTTCCACTGCACGCCGATGCCGTTGTCGACCGCGCTCGCGGTGACGGTGTCGGGCAGGTCGGTGAAGTCGTCGTCGGACCAGCTCGCCGTCGCGGTGGCGGCGGGGCCCTCGTAGTAGTGCGCCCACCGGGTCCGCTCCACCAGCGTGAGCCGGGTGCCGTCGCGGCCGATCCCGGACAGCCGCCGCGACCCCGCCGAGCCGCTCAGCGCGCCACGGCCGGTCGTGCTGCCGTCGACGGCCAGGTCGGCGGCGACCACGACCCGCAGCGGGCCGAAGAGGGGCTGCTGAATGATGCCGTGGGCGCGCACCGCCAGGACGTCGATCTTCCAGGTGGTGCGGTAGTCGGTGCGGCCCCGCACGTGCTCGACGGTCTGGGTGACCACGTACGGGCTGTCTTCGATGCGCCATTTGCTGGTCACCCGCCACGGGTCGGCCGCGGTGCCGGTTCCGCTCAGCGCGGGCGCCTGGGTCTGCTCGAGTCCACCGTTGGCGCTGGATTCCGGAGTGCTGGACGAGCCCCAGTGGAAGGCCACCCGGGCCAGGCCGTCGCCGAAGTCCCCGCAGCAGAACACGCCGCGTTCGTCACCGGCCCGGGCCAGGGCGATGGCGCCGGGGGCGCCGGCGCCGCGCACACCGATCTTCAGCTTCGAGCCGTTGACGACCACCCCGTCGGGCAGGGCGGCGGCCGATGCCGCCTGCGCCGTCGCGGGCGGCGTCA
>NZ_CDRNDK010000149.1:0-13479 GCF_977012225.1 Planomonospora algeriensis
TCCCGTGCCCGTCCGGCCCGTCGCCCGCGCCGGCGCTCGGTCTGACCACCGGGGACCAGGCCGCCCGGGCCGCCGGGCGGGTGCGGTCAGAAGCTCCGCGGCAGGCCGAGGACCTGGGTGGCCAGGTAGTTGAGCAGCAGTTCCTCGGTGACCGGGGCGACCTTGCCGATGCGGGCGTCGGCCAGCAGCCGGGCGACGGGGTACTCCAGCGAGTAGGCCATGCCCCCGTGGGTCTGGAAGGCGTGGTCGGCCGCCTCCCAGGCCACCTGGGAGGCGGTCAGCTTGGCGATGTTGGCCTCTGTGCCGCACGGCCGCTGCTCGTCGAAGAGCCAGGCGGCCTTGTACAGCATCAGCCTGGCGAGCTCGATCTTGGCCTTGACCTGGGCGAGGGGGAAGGCGACGGCCTGGTTGGCGCCGATCGGCCGACCGAAGACCTCTCGCTCCTTCGCGTACTGCACGGCCGCCCGCAGCGCGACCTCGGCGCCGCCGAGCGCGGAGGCGGCCAGCAGGATGCGCTCGGGGTTGAGGATGTCCCACAGCACCTGCGCGCCCCGGTCCACCTCCCCGACGACGTTCACCGCCGGAACGCGCAGGTCGTCGATGAAGACCGTGTTGGACGGCGTGGTGTTGGCGCCCATCTTGGGGATCGGCCGGTAGGAGAGCCGGCCCGCGGCGACGGCCTCGGGCACGTTCACCAGCAGGACGGTCAGGCCGTGGGTGCGGGGGCGGGCCTCGGCGGCGGGGACGGTCCGGGTGACCAGGAGCATCCAGGTGGCGCGCTGCACGCCGGTGATCCAGATCTTCTGGCCGTTGACCACGAACTCGTCGCCGTCGCGCCGGGCGGAGGTCGAGATGCCGAGCGCGTTGGAGCCGGCGTCGGGCTCGGTGAGGGCGAAGCAGGTCTCGATCTCGCCGGTGGCCAGCCGGGGCAGCAGCTCCTCGCGCTGGCGCGCGCTGCCGTGCCGGGCCAGGGTCATCGCGCCGAAGCCGGGGGTCAGGACGTAGGTGAACGCCGACCCTCCGGCGGCTCCGGAGGCGGAGAGGGTCTCGGTGGCCACGGCCAGCTCCAGCAGGCCCTGGCCGCCTCCGCCGTACTCCTCGGGGACGGCCAGCCCCAGCCAGCCGCCCTTGGCCAGCTCCGCCCAGACCTCCTCCGGCCAGCGCTTGTCGGACTCGCAGCGCTGCCAGTAGTCGAGGTCGTAGCGTGAGCAGATGTCGGCGACGCCGCGCTGTACGGCCAGCGCGCTCTCCGGAAGAGTGAAGTCCACCCTGATCGGCTCCGTTCTGGTCGCGTGCGCGGAGAACCGGTTGTGCGCGCAATGGTAGAACGAAGTTCGGTCAGAAGGCGAGGGTCACGCGCGGGGGCGCCGCGCGTGGTACACGAAGGCCGGCGGGACGTTGCCCCACACCGTCCGGCCCGTGACGACCTCCTCGAAGGTCTCGTGCAGGCGCCGCCGGAAGCGCCGCGCGGGCGGCAGGTGCTTGGCGAAGCTGTAGGCGAAGGTGGTGAAGGCCGTGTGCGGCCCCATGACGGCGGCGACGGCGTCCAGCAGGCTCGCCTGCGTCCCCTCGGAGAAGGCCGCCCAGGGCAGTCCGCTCACGACCGCGTCGGCCTGCAGGAAGCCCCGCTGCTCGAGCAGGTCCGGCAGCCCCGCCGCGTCCGCGACCACGACGTCGACCTTGGGGTGGCGGGCCGCGAGGAACTCCGCCAGCTTCGGGTTGATCTCTACCGCCAGATGGTGCCCCCGACCGCCCAGCCGCCGCTGGATCTCCGCGGTGAACGCGCCCGTGCCCGGACCGAGCTCGACGATCACCGGATCGCCCCGGTGGGGGACCGGTGTGGTCACGGACTCGGCGAGCCTGCGGGAACTCGGGGCCACGGCTCCGGTGGTCCCCGGGGCCCGCATCCACTGCCCTAGGAAGACCGCGGTGTCATTGGTCATGATGTGAAGGTTAAGGGTTCTTTGGCCGTTGATTACCGGTCATTCGGCCGATCTTCCGGCCAGTAGGAGGAGGCGCCGCCCTTCGGGAGGATGAGCGGACCGCCTGCGCGGGCGGATACCTTTTCGCTATGAGATCCCGCGGTCCGGTGCCGGACGTCCTTCTGGCGCTCGCCGGGATCGCCCTCGGCCTCGTCGTCTCCGGCAAGACCGGCGAGCCCGCGCCGTGGCCGGCCGCGGCGGGGCTCGCCCTGCTGGCCGGGGCCCCGATGGGGTTCGTCCGGCGCGGCCCGCTGGTGGTCTGCGCCTACTACGCGGCCTTCCTGATCGTCGGCGACCGCTTCCCGGCGTTCACCACCGACACCGCGCAGATCCTGCTCCCGGTGGCCGTGGGGATCCTCGCCCACCGCGACACCTGGCGCCGGATCGTGCCCGGCGCGGTCCTGGCCGGTGCCGCCACCGCGGTCAACCTCGCCGACCCTGGAATCGCCTTCACCGCCGCCACCTGGTACTTCCCGCTCGGGATGAGCGCCGTCCCGGTCGTGGTCGGCCGCTACCTGCGCAGTCCCATCGAGGCCGTGGCCGAGGTGGAGCGCCGGCCCGGCCTGGACCTGCTGCTGGCCGGCGGCGGGGTGGCCTTCATGGTCCTGGACACCTGGACCGGCTGGGACGCCGGGCCGTGGCCCGTCTGGGGAGTGGGCTGGTTCGTGATCGGCTGCGGGCTCACCGCCGGGCTGGTCCGCCTGCTCCCCGGAACGGCCTTCGCGCTGCAGGCCGTACTGGTGCTGCTGGCCGACCAGAACGCGCAGTTCGCCGCGAACTCGCTGCAGGGCCTGTTCCTGGTGACGCTGGGCGCCTTCGCGATGTACGCCTCGTGGTCCTGGACCGCCGTCGCCTACCTGCTCGCGGCCGGGGTGACCGCGATGAACGTCGTCGACGACGGGCCGGCCGAGGTGACCCCGCTGCGGATCGCCGCCCTGATGGCCATGGTGGCCGCGCCGGTCATCATCGGCCGCTACCTCGGCGTCCGGCGGGCCGCCGCGGGCCTGCAGCTGGCCATGGCCGAGGAGGCCAGGCAACTGGCCGCCGAGCGCGCCCGGGCCGACCTGCTGGCCGAGCGCGAGCGCATCGCCCGGGACGTCCACGACATCGTCGCCCACCACGTCGGCGCCATGGTGCTGCGGGCCGGCGCCGCCCGGTACGCCGCGCCCTCGGGACCGGTGGCCGAGGCGCTGGCCGACATCCGCGCCACCGGCCACCAGGTGCTGGAGGACCTGCGGGGCCTGCTCAACGTGCTGCGCGACCCCGAGCTCGCCCACCTGCCCGTCGCCGACCCCGAGGAGGTGGTCCGTGACGCGGTGGAGCGGATGAACGCCGCCGGGCTGGAGGTCGAGCTCCGCCTCGGCCCCGGGACCGAGGCCGTCCCCCTGGTGACGCGTGCCTCGGCCGCCAGGATCGTGCAGGAGGGTCTGACCAACGTCCTCAAGCACGCCGGGCCCGGCACCCGCGCGACCGTCGAGCTGCGGGACGCCGGCGGGGCGCTGGAGGTGAGCGTGCTCAGCGGCCCGCCGCCCGGTCCCCGTGACGCGCTGCCCTCCTCGGGGCAGGGCATCGCGGGCATGCGCGAGCGGGCCCGCGCCCTGGGCGGGGACCTGTCCGCCGGTCCCCGCCCGGACGGCGGCTGGCGGCTGGCGGCGACGCTCCCGGTGGAGCGCCCCGGCCACCCGGCCGGCCATTCGTGCGGGATGACGCCGCAGTACAGACTGCTGCCGTGGCGTCGCGAGGAGGAGGAGACGGTGTGAGCGGGCGCGGTGCTGCCCAGTCCCGGCGGCCGGGGGAGGAGGTCCCGTGATCCGGGTCGTCGTCGCCGACGACCAGGCGCTCGTGCGCGCGGGCGTGCGGATGCTCCTGGAGGCGGCGGGGGAGATGGAGGTCTGCGGCGAGGCCGTGGACGGCGCGCAGGCCGTCCAGCATGCCGAGCGGCTCCGCCCCGACGTGCTGCTGATGGACCTGCGCATGCCCCGGGTGGACGGGCTGGAGGCCACCCGGCGGATCCTGGCGGCCTGGCCCGCCGCGCGGATCGTCATCCTGACCACCTTCGCCGAGGACGAGAACGTCTACGCCGCGCTGCGGGCCGGGGCGATCGGCTTCCTGGTCAAGGACGACGAGCCGGAGCGGATGGTCGACGCCGTGCGCCGGGCCGCCGCGGGGGAGCCGCTGCTGGCCCCCTCCGTGCTGCGCCGCGTGGTGGAGCGCGCCCTGGCGGCCGAGGAGCAGGCCGGGCCGCGCGTCCCGGCCGGGCTCACCGACCGGGAGCTGGAGGTGCTCTCCCTGGTCGGGGCGGGACTGTCCAACGGGGAGATCGCCGACGCCCTCCACGTGGGCGTGACCACCGTCAAGACCCACGTCTCCACCGCCATGGACAAGCTCGGACTGCGCAACCGCATCCAGGCGGCGGTGGTCGCCCACCGGATCGGCCTGGTCGGCGCGGACTTCCGCCCGGTACGGCATCCTCCCCGCGGCGGATCGGCGGGTCCGCCCCCGGGCTGACGACGCGGGCGCCTCCTCGCGGCCACGATGTGCTGCCAGGCAACACCACCGCGAGGAAGGACACCTCTCATGCAGGAGGTCATCACCCAGGGCCCCGCCGCCCAGGCCCGCCCGGTCCCCACCGGCCTGCTGTACGGCCTGCGGGTCCTGGTCACCGCGCAGGCGGCCGGGCTGATCGTCGCCGCCTCGTTCGCCGGCCAGGCCGTGAACGGCGGGGCGGACCTGGCCGAGACCCACGTGATGGTGGGCATGGTGGTGCACCTGATCGCCCTGCTGCAGATCGTGGCGGCCGTTCTGGTCTGGTGGCCGGGGCGGGGCGCGGGCTGGCCCGCGCTGGCCAGCCTCGGCCTGTTCCTGGTCGGCATGGGCCAGCACTTCAGCTGGGAGGCGCTCGGCACCCACGTGCCCAGCGGGCTGGCGCTGTTCGGGTTGACCGTGGCCGTGCTCGTCTGGGCCTGGTCGCCCCGCGCCGCGGTGCGCCGCTCCTGACGGGCCCGCTCGGCGGGGGAACGTCTCCCTGCCGTGGCTCCTGACGGGCCCGCCCGGCGGGGACCCGCTCAGTAGCGGAAGCGGGAGACCAGCTCGTGCAGCCGGGTCGACAGCCCGGCCATGTCGGTCGCCGCCCGCCGGCTCTCGGCCACGCCCTCGGCCGTCACACGTGCCGCGTCGGCCAGCACCGAGATACCGGCCGCGATGTCCGTGCTGCCCTGGGCGGCCTCGGCCACGCTGCGGTTCATCTCGTTGGTGGTGGAGGTCTGCTCCTCCACCGCGCCGGCGATGGTCAGCTGGTAGTCGTTGATCTTGCCGATGATCTCGCTGATCTCGGCGATCGCCGCCACCGCGCTCTCGGTGTCGGACTGGATGGCCTCGACCCGCTTGGAGATGTCCTCGGTCGCCTTGGCGGTCTCCTGGGCCAGGTCCTTGACCTCCCCGGCCACCACCGCGAAGCCCTTGCCGGCGTCCCCGGCCCGCGCCGCCTCGATGGTGGCGTTCAGGGCGAGCAGGTTGGTCTGCTCGGCGATGCTCGTGATCGTCTTGACAACGTCACCGATCTCCGCCGACGAGGCGCCCAGCTTGGCCACCGTCTCGTTGGTGGCGGAGGCCACGGCGACCGCCCGTGAGGCGACCTTGGCGCCCTCTCCCGCGTTGTGCGCGATCTCTCTGATGGAGGCGCCCATCTCCTCGGTTCCCGCCGAGACGGTCTGCACGTTCTGCGAGACCTGCCCGGCGGCGGCGGCCGCGCTCTCGGCCTGTGCCGAGGACTCCTGCGCCGAGGCCGAGATCCGGTCGCTGACCTCGGTCAGCCCGCCGGAGCCGGCCGCCAGAGTGTCCGCGCTGGCGGCCATCGAGGCGATGGCCGCCCGGATGGAGTCGTTGGCCTGGTTGACCGCCACCGCCATCTGGCCGACCTCGTCGCGCGAGGTCACCTCGGCCGTCCGGGTCAGGTCGCCGCGCGCCATCGCGGCGAGGGTCCGGGACAGGGCCCCCATCCTGCTGACGATCATGCGGGCGACCAGCCGGGCCAGTCCCACGGCGAGCAGGAGGCCGGCCACCAGCAGCACGATGACCACGGTGCGGGCGCTGCCGTACTGGTCGGACGCCCCGGCGGCCAGCAGGTCGGCCATCTCCCGCTCGTGCTTCGCCATGCCGTCCATGATGACGTTGATCTCGGTGGAGGTCTCGGCGAGCCGCTCGCCGGCCGCCGCCATGTCCATGCCGGCCGGCAGCGGGGCGCCGAACATCACGGCGTCGCGCAGTGTCCGGAACTCCGCCCAGGTCTTCTCGAAGGCGGCCAGCTCCGCGTGCGCCTGCGGGATGTCCGTGAAGCCGGCCTTGTAGGCCTCGAACTCGTCGGTCACCTGGTCGGTGAACTCCTGCACCTGGTCGGTGAGCGTCGCCCGCACCTGGGGGCTCCTGTCGACGACGGATCCGACGGAGTAGTTGTACATGTCGGTCATCCGGGCGCGGACCACGCCGAGCTGGGCCAGGTTGGTGTTGGCCGTCTGCATCACTTTCACGCTGTCGTTCATCGTCGCCATGCGGTTCAGCGCGGTCATGCCGATGGCTCCCGCCATGACTGCCACCAGGCCGACGGCGACGAGGACCTTGGTACCGATGTTCAGGTCGGTGAACCAGCCCAGCAGGCGGTTGCGGCGTACGGTCACCACAGGCGACGCGGCGTCGGGCAGGGGATTGGTCATGGTCGGAGTCCTTTTCGGGGGCGGAGCCGTCTTGAGTCGCCGCGGTGGGGCGGGCGGTGCGGCTCAGCCTTCATCGGCACCCGGGCGGACCTTCTGAGGGAATGCGGAGCAGATCGCCGGTAGGACGGGAAACCCGTCGCGGAGACCACGGCGACTCCGCCGCGCCACCGGTTCCGGGCCCGTCCGGTGCCGGCGGAGGGTTCCCCGCACCGGACGGGCCCGGCACCCCGTCAGTCGGCCAGGGGCAGGTAGACGCGGTTGCCGCCGGCCGCGAACTCCTCGGCCTTGGCCCGCATGCCGGCCTCGACGTCGTCACCGGACATGCCGGGGCCGTCGCCGTACGCGGCCGCGATGTCGTGGCTGATCCGCATCGAGCAGAACTTCGGGCCGCACATCGAGCAGAAGTGGGCGGTCTTGGCCGGGGCGGCGGGCAGGGTCTCGTCGTGGAAGGACCGGGCCGTGTCGGGATCCAGGGAGAGGTCGAACTGGTCCTCCCAGCGGAACTCGAACCGGGCGTCGGACAGCGCGTCGTCCCAGGCCTGCGCCCCGGGGTGGCCCTTGGCGAGGTCGGCCGCGTGCGCCGCGATCTTGTAGGTGATCACGCCGGTCTTCACGTCGTCCCTGTCCGGCAGGCCCAGGTGCTCCTTGGGCGTGACGTAGCAGAGCATGGCGGTGCCGTACCAGCCGATCATCGCCGCGCCGATGGCCGAGGTGATGTGGTCGTAGCCGGGGGCGACGTCGGTGGTCAGCGGGCCGAGGGTGTAGAACGGCGCGTCGTCGCAGAGCTCGCGCTGCAGGTCGACGTTCTCCTTGATCTTGTGCATGGGCACGTGGCCGGGGCCTTCGACCATCACCTGGACGTCGTGCGCGTGGGCGATCCTCGTGAGCTCGCCGAGCGTGCGCAGCTCGGCGAACTGGGCCTCGTCGTTGGCGTCGGCGATCGACCCCGGGCGCAGGCCGTCGCCGAGCGAGAACGCCACGTCGTAGGCCGCCAGGATCTCGCAGATGTCGGCGAAGTGCTCGTACAGGAAGCTCTCGCGGTGGTGGGCCAGGCACCAGGCCGCCATGATCGAGCCGCCCCGGGAGACGATGCCGGTCTTGCGTCCGACGGTCAGCGGCACGTGGGCCAGCCGCACCCCGGCGTGCACGGTGAAGTAGTCCACGCCCTGCTCGCACTGCTCGACCAGGGTGTCGCGGTAGACCTCCCAGGACAGCTCCTCGGGCCTGCCGTCCACCTTCTCCAGCGCCTGGTAGAGGGGGACCGTCCCGATCGGCACCGGGGAGTTGCGGATGATCCACTCGCGGGTGGTGTGGATGTTGCGGCCGGTGGACAGGTCCATCACGGTGTCGGCGCCCCACCGGGTCGCCCAGGTCATCTTGTCGACCTCCTCGGCGATGGTGGAGGCCACGGCGGAGTTGCCGATGTTGGCGTTGATCTTCACGAGGAAGTTGCGGCCGATGATCATCGGCTCGCTCTCCGGGTGGTTGACGTTGGCCGGGATGATCGCCCGCCCGGCGGCCACCTCGTCGCGGACGAACTCCGGGCTCACCCCCTCGCGCACGGCGACGAACCGCATCTCCTCGGTGATCACGCCGCGCCGGGCGTAGGCGAGCTGGGTCACCGGGGCGCCGGCCGCCCGCAGCGGCCGGTGGCCGCCGCCGGTGAAGACGGCGTCCAGCGAGCGCAGGTCGCGCGAGCGGGACTCGGAGTCCCGGTAGCCGTCGTCGCCCGGCTCGACCGGGCGGCCGCCGTACCTGACCACGTCGCCCCGGCCGAGGATCCACTCCTCGCGCAGGCGGGGCAGGCCGCGGGTGATGTCGACGGTCACGGCGGGGTCGGTGTAGGGGCCCGAGGTGTCGTACAGCGTGACGGACTCGCCGTTGGTCAGCCGGATCTCGCGCATGGGGACGCGGAGGTCACCGGAGTAGATCTTGGAGCTGGTCGGGCGCGCGTCGGACATCGCGCAAACTCCCTTCGCCGGCATTACCCGGAGCAGGTTCTGGCGGTCGGCGGCCGTTCCAGCCGTCCTCTCAGCCCGGTTCTCCGGGCTCCCGCGTTGGTCGGCGAAACCATAACGCGATCTTCACGCCGATCGCCAGCCCGCGCGCCGGTGAGGGATATGTCACTCCTCTCCGGGAGAGGGACCGGTCCTGCTTCCCCGGGGATAGGCCCGCGAGGGGGCTCCGGCGTCTGGACCGAGGAGCGAAGGAGCCCGCGAGGGGGCTCCGGCGTCTGGACCGAGGAGCGAAGGAGCGCAGCGGATGAGCGACGAGGGAAGACGGCGGTTACCGGCCCCCGAGCCGCGGCGCGCAGCGCCACCATGGGCACAGTAGTGTCACCCTCAGGTACGGGGAGGGGACGAACGGGTGAATGCGGAAGTTTCGGGGACCGAGGACCGGATCTGGACGGTTCCCAACGCACTGAGCCTGGCCAGACTGCTGGGCGTGCCCGTCTTCCTCTGGCTGGTGCTCGGCCCCGAGGCCGACGGCTGGGCCGTCGCGCTGCTGATGCTCGCCGGGTTCTCCGACTGGCTCGACGGCAAGATCGCCCGGGCGTGGAACCAGACCAGCAGGCTCGGCCGGCTGCTCGACCCGCTGGCCGACCGGCTCTACATCCTGGCGACCCTGCTCGGCCTGGCGCTGCGCGACATCATCCCGTGGTGGCTGGCGCTCGTCATCCCGCTGCGGGACGTCATGCTGCTGGGCATCCCGCCGATCCTGCGCCGCCTGGGGTACGGCCCGGCGCTCCCGGTGCACTTCCTGGGCAAGGCCGCCACCGCCAACCTGCTCTACTCCTTCCCCCTGCTCTTCCTCGCCCACCACGACGCGTGGTACGCCGGCCCCGCCCGGATCGTCGGCTGGGCGCTGGCCATCTGGGGCGTAGGGCTGTACTGGTGGTCCGGGGTGCTGTATTGGGTACAGGTGCGGCAACTTCTCAAAGGAGCTGGAACGCCTTAATGAGGTGATTCGTGAAGGCCGTCGTGATGGCGGGCGGGGAGGGGACACGGCTCCGGCCGATGACCGCCAACCAGCCCAAACCGCTGCTGCCCGTGGTCAACCGGCCGATCATGGAACACGTGCTGCGGCTGCTGAAGCGGCACGGGTTCACCGAGACCGTGGTGACCGTGCAGTTCCTGGCCGCCCTAGTCCGCACGTATTTCGGCGACGGCGACGAGCTCGGCATGGACCTGTACTACGCCACCGAGGAGAGGCCGCTCGGCACGGCCGGCAGCGTCAAGAACGCCGCGGACGAACTCCGCGACGACCGGTTCCTGGTCATCTCCGGTGACGCGCTCACCGACATCGACCTGACCGACATGGTCCGGTTCCACCGGGAGCAGGGCGCCCTGGTCACCATCGGGCTCAAGCGCGTGCCCAACCCGCTGGAGTTCGGCATCGTCATCGCCGACGAGCGGGGCCGGGTGGAGCGCTTCCTGGAGAAGCCCACCTGGGGTCAGGTCTTCTCCGACACGGTCAACACCGGCATCTACGTGATGGAGCCCGAGGTCCTCGACGAGGTCGCGGCGGGGGAGCCGGTCGACTGGTCGGCGGACGTCTTCCCCCGCCTGCTGGCGCGCGGGGCCCCGCTCTTCGGCTACGTGGCCGACGGTTACTGGGAGGACGTCGGCACCCACGAGAGCTATCTGGCGGTCCAGGCCGACGTGCTCTCCGGCAGGGTGGCGGTGGACCTCGACGCCTTCGAGCTCTCGCCCGGCGTCTGGGTGGCCGAGGGCGCGGTGGTGGACCCGGACGCCGTGCTCAAGGGCCCGCTGTACATCGGCGACTACGCCAAGGTCGAGGCCGGCGCCGAGCTGCGCGAGTACACCGTCCTGGGCAGCAACGCGGTGGTCCGCGAGGGCGCCTTCCTGCACCGGGCGGTGGTCCACGACAACGTCTACGTCGGTCCGGGAGTCCACCTGCGCGGCTGCGTCATCGGCAAGAACAGCGACCTGATGACAGGGGCCCGGGTCGAGGAGAGCGCCGTGATCGGCGACGAGTGCGTCATCGAGGCCGAGGCCTACGTCTCCTCCGGAGTCAAGGTCTACCCGTTCAAGACCGTCGAGGCCGGGGCGGTGGTCAACACCAGCGTGATCTGGGAGTCCCGCGGCCAGCGCAGCCTGTTCGGCCCCCGCGGGGTCTCCGGGCTGGTCAACGTCGAGATCACCCCCGAGCTGTGCGTCCGGCTGGCCAGCGCCTACGCCACGACGCTGCGCAAGGGCGCCTCGGTCGTCACCTCCCGCGACTCCTCGCGGGCGGCGCGGGCCCTGAAGCGGGCGGTGATCAGTGCCCTGAACGCCAGCGCCATCAACGTGCTGGACCTGGAGGCCACCCCGCTGCCCGTCTCGCGCTTCCACACGGCCAAGGAGAACGCCGTCGGCGGGATCGCGCTGCGCACCACCGCGGGCGACCCGCAGAGCGTCGACATCGTCTTCATGGACGACAGCGGCGCCGACCTGTCCCGGTCGGCGCAGCGGAAGCTGGAGCGGGTCTTCTCCCGCCAGGAGTTCCGCCGGGCCTTCCCCGGCGAGATCGCCGAGCTCGGCTTCCCCCCGCGGGTGGTGGAGGACTACACCCATGAGCTGCTGCGCCGGGTGGACATGACCGGGGTGCGCGACGCCGACATGAAGGTCGTGGTCGACTGCGCCGGGGGCACCTCCTCCCTGGTGCTGCCGAGCCTGCTGGGCCGGGTCGGGGTCGACGTGCTGACCGTCAACAACCGGCTGGACGAGGCCTCGCCCACCGAGACCTTCGCCGAGCGCCGCCGCGACCTGCAGCGCCTGGCGGAGCTGGTCGGCTCCTCCCGGGCGGCGTTCGGGGTGCGGTTCGACCCGGTGGGCGAGCGGGTCTCGCTGGTCAACGAGACGGGCCAGCTGATCAGCGAGGAGCGCGCCCTGCTGGTCGTGCTGGACCTGGTCGCGGCCGAGCGGCGCGGCGGCCGGGTGGCGCTGCCGGTGACCACCACGCGGGTGGCCGAGCAGGTCTGCCGCTTCCACGGCGTGCAGGTCGAATGGACCTCCACCGCGCTCGACGCGCTCACCGCGGCCTCCCGCGCACCGGACATGGTCTTCGCCGGGGACGGCCGCGGCGGGTTCATCGTGCCGGAGTTCGGCCCGGCGGTGGACGGGCTGGCGGTCTTCCTGCGCCTGCTCGGCCTGGTCGCCAGGACCCGGCTCTCGCTCAGCCAGATCGACGCCAGGATCCCCGTCGCCCGGCTGCTGCGCCGTACGGTGCCGACCCCCTGGGCGGCCAAGGGCGCGGTGATGCGCTCGGTCATCGAGGCGGCCGAGCGCCAGCGCATCGACACCACCGACGGCGTGCGGGTCGTCGGCGAGGACGGCAGCTGGGCGCTGGTCCTGCCCGACCCCTCCGAGGCGGTCACCCACCTGTGGGCCGAGGGGCCCGACGCCGACTCCGCGCAGGTCCTGCTGGAGCACTGGGCCCGGATCGTGGAACGGGCGGCCGGCCCGTGAACCGGACGGGTCCCACCGGGCGGCGGAGACCCGGGCCGAGGGGGCCTCGGGGCGGGAAGGGGCCGCCGGCCGGGAGGGGACACGGGAGGCGGCGCGACGCGCCCGGCTTGGCGAAGATATGGACCTTGGGCCTTCCCCGCCTGTAACTTTGTCCCCGACCGAACCCGCGGTCCAGTGCTCGCCTTGACCTTTGCCCCCCAGGGGCGTAAGTTGCGGCATTCGCAGTTTGAGCAAACACTTGAGAAGCGAAGAAGCGAGGCGCGCATCCCCGAGCACCGTTGCCGCGCCTTCGCGGTAGGAGGCCGAGCCGATCGATGCCGAGCGTCTACTGCACGCAGTGCGGTCATGCCAACCCCGAGGACGCGCGTTTCTGTTCTCGATGCGGGTCGCCGCTGACCAGAGCCGAGACACCCGGAGACAGCACGTCGACGATCTCCCTCTCCGGGATCGAGGCCTACGAGGCGGAGACAGGGGAGGCGTTCCTCGCCGAGCGGCAGGCCGTCGAGCAGTTGCCCCCGGGCACGGCCCTGCTCGTCGTCATGCGCGGCCCCAACGCGGGCAGTCGCTTCCTCCTGGGCAGTGACCTCACCACGGTGGGACGCCATCCGGAGAGCGACATCTTCCTGGACGACATCACCGTGTCGCGGCGCCACGTGGAGTTCTACCGGCGCGGCGGCGGCGTCTTCACCGTCCGCGACGTGGGCAGCCTCAACGGCACCTACGTCAACCGCGAGCGGATCGAGGAGGTCCCGCTCTACGGCGGCGACGAGGTGCAGATCGGCAAGTTCCGCCTGGTGTTCCTCACCCGCGGCGCCGCTGGAGGATGATGAGCCCGCAGGCCGCTCGTGCGCACATGAGCATCGGGGAGGTGCTCGCCCTGCTGCAGGGCGAGTTCCCCGACGTCAGCATCTCCAAGATCCGTTTCTTGGAGGGCGAGGGGTTGATCGAGCCGGAGCGCAGTCCCTCCGGCTACCGCAAGTTCACCTACGCCGACGTCGAGCGGCTCCGCTACATCCTCAGCGAGCAGCGTGACCGCTACCTGCCGCTGCGCGTGATCAAGGACCGGCTGGAGGAGGCCGACCGCGAGGAGCGGCCCGTCGCCCGGCCGCGCGCCGTGCCCTCGGAGGCGCAGCCGGAGGTCCGGCTCAGCCGCCAGGAGCTCCTGGCCGCCGCCGAGATCGACGAGGAGACCCTGGCCGAGCTCGAAGACTACGGCCTGCTGGCGGCCGTGGCCCGGCACTACGACGCCGAGGCGCTGGCCGTGGCCCGCAGCGTCGGCGCGCTGGCCGCCTTCGGCCTGCGGGCCCGCCACCTGAG
>NZ_CDRNDK010000150.1:0-13466 GCF_977012225.1 Planomonospora algeriensis
CCTGCCGGCGTATAAAGCACCGCACCCCGCGCGCCGCCAGGCCGGAGGCCTGACCCCACCAGAGCCCGGCTGAGACGGCCGAGCAGACCACGGGCCGCGCGAGTGCGCACCCAGCCGCCACCGCGGGGACGGGACCCGCACAAACACGGAACCCGGGAGGAGAGGTCAGATCATGACGTGGTCGTCGGGGCGGCCGACGAAGGAGAACTGGGCGCCGCGGGTGAGCTTGTGGTCGTCGGGCTGCCAGGTGTGCATGGCCGGGTCGCCGCTGCGCCAGTAGACGAAGTTGAACCGGTCGGCGGAGTAGATCTTGACCCGGTCCTCCCGCAGCCGCTTGACCAGCCGGGTGTCCTCGCCCCGGGTGACGTCCTCGAAGCCGTAGTGGCGGAACATGTCGGTCTTGCCGAGGAAGGTGCCGCCCTGCACCAGCCAGGCGTAGCGGTGCTCCAGCCCCGGCATGCGGAGCATCGTGGTGTTGGTGGACTCGAAGTAGGCGTAGTGCGCGCCCTTGCCCACCAGTTCGGCGTCGGAGTAGTCGAAGGCGCGGACCAGGTCCGACAGGTAGTGCTCGCCGTACAGGTTGTCGTCGTCCATTTTGGCGACCAGCTCGCCCTCGGCCGCGGCGATGCCCATGTTCATGCAGGCGCCCAGCGACATCGACGGGTCGGCGGCCAGCACCACGACGTCGGTGATCCCGGCCATCCGGGCCTTGTCGGCGACGACGACCGGGTCGATGTCCAGGCCGTGCAGGACCATCACCAGCTGGAGCGGGCGGTGGATCTGCCGGGCCACCGAGGAGATGGCGTGCTCGATCTGGGCGGCGCGGTTGGTCGGCAGCACCACCGAGACCGAGCGGGTCCGGGGCCGGGTGGGCCGGCCGAGGAAGCCCAGGATCTGGTCCACGCGGTGCGAGAACAGGTGCTTGTCGAAGACCTCGCGCATGGCCAGATGGCCCTGGCGGGCGCGCAGCTCCGGGCTGTTGAGCAGGTGCAGGACCGTGTTGTAGGACTCCAGCTGGTCGTGGGCGATCGGCACCAGGGAGCCGAACGTCTCCTCGATCGCCCGGGACCAGCCGGTCACCACCGGCGTGGAGCAGGCCGACAGCTCGAAGACCCGGCGGGCGCACATGGTCGGCGAGTCGAGCACCGAGTTCACGTTGAGGAAGACCTTGTACATCTTGTACGCGGCCAGCATCCGGTCGTACGGCAGCTCGCCCACGATGTGCGGGACGTACTTCTCCGGCCAGGCGTACTTCTCGTCCACGGTCCCGTTCCGGGCGAAGATGTGCAGGCCCAGCTCGCGGATCGGGTCGAGGACGGTCTCCATCTGCTCGCGGCGCTCGGGGTGCTTGTCCCGGAAGTACATGCCGGCGAAGACGACGTCGTGGACGCGGCCCTGCTTCTCCTGGATCGGGTTGTGCACCCGGGGCTGCGCCGCGAACTGCAGCACGTCCACCCGGTCATGTCCCAGGATTTCGCGATATTTCGGCACCATGTCGCCGTCGCAGGTGAACACGTAGTCGAACAGCTTGGCCGTGTCGATGAAGAAGTCGAAGTTCGGCGGGTCCTCCTTGTTCCAGAAGACCGTCGGGATCCCTTCCTCGCGGCACCAGTCGATGAGCGCCCGCAGTTCCGGCTTGGGGGCGTTCGTCCCGGTCATCTGGTAGCGCCAGCGCCCCTGGTTGCCGTGCCAGGCCGACTCCACGAACAGGATCTCGGGCCGCTTCCCGGCGAAGACCTCCGGCCAGTCGCGCAGCCCGAACTCGATCTGGTCCCACTCGTATTTGAACGCCATCCGGGAGAAGTCGTCCAGGATGACCGCGACCTTCAGGTCCGGCCGGACGACCGGCCCGGCGGGCCACTTCACCACCGGCACGTCCACCGACGGCCCGCGCTCGTCCAGCTCGGCGACCACCTCGGCCACCGGGCGCGGCGCTGCGGGCCCCTTGCGCGGCTTGAGCGCCATGCGGAGCTTGCCCGGCAGCCGCACCACCCCCGGCCCCTTGGCCGCGGTGAGCGCCTCGGCCACCCGATACGGCCGCTGGACCCGGGTCGACTCCAGCTTCCACTGGGCGTAGTCCGCGCGTGCCTCGGCGATGGCCAGGCGCCGCTCCAGGTCCCGCACCCGCTCCTCGAAGCGCTCGACGACCTTGCGCTCCTCGGGCAGCCAGTTGACCGGTCCCAGTCGCTGGAACTTCGGCTCTTCAGGGGTCTCGTCACTCAGGGGGGAGGTGGAGCTCATGGGAGTCGCCTTCGTCCGGGGTCGTGCCAGGGTACGGCGTCCGCCGTACCGGAACGGTGCTTTTAAAGGGATTTGGGCGGTACGGCCTGCGAGGCCGGGGAGAGGTTCTCCCCCTTCAGCCAGGAGACGATCACCCGGGCGATGCGGGGGCCCGCCTTGCCGTCCCAGAGCGGGGGCAGCTCGCCCGAGGGCGTCGCCGCGCCGTCGGCCAGGGCCTTGTCGGCGGCGGCCGGGAGCAGGTCCGGGGTGACCAGGCGGTTGGTGCCGTGGGTGACGGTGACCGGCCGCTCGGTGTTGGGCCGGACGGTCAGGCAGGGCACGCCGAGCATGGTCGTCTCCTCCTGCACGCCGCCGGAGTCGGTGACGACCAGGGAGGCGCCCCGGACCAGGGAGAGGAAGTCCACGTAGCCCAGCGGGTCGACGATCAGCAGGTTCCCGCCGGTCACCAGCCCCGCCGCGGCCAGGCGCTCGCGCCCGCGCGGGTGGATCGGGACCACGATCGGCAGCCGCTCGCTCACCTGCAGGACGGCGTCGACCAGCTCCTTGGCGGCGGCCGGGTCGTCGACGTTGGCGGGCCGGTGCAGGGTGGCCACGCCGTACCGCTCGGGCAGGCCGAGCCGGGCGCGGACCGGCGCCGGGTCGAGGCGGTCCAGCGCGGAGAAGAGGCTGTCGATCATCGGGTTGCCGACGAGGTGGACGCGGGACGGGTCCACACCCTCGTTCGACAGGTGCGAGAGCGCGTCCGGCGAGGTGGCGAAGAGGATGTCGGACAGGGCGTCGGTGACGACCCGGTTGACCTCCTCGGGCATGCCGCGGTCGAAGGAGCGCAGGCCCGCCTCGACGTGCGCGGTGGGGATCTGCAGCTTGGCGCAGACCAGGATCGCGGCCAGCGTGGAGTTCACGTCGCCGTAGACGACGACCAGCGCGGGGGCGTGCTCCAGCACGACCTCCTCCAGGCCGGTGAGCAGGGCCGCCGTCTGCCGGGCGTGCGAGCCGGACCCGACGCCCAGGTTGGCGACCGGCTCGGGCAGCCCGAGGTCGGCGAAGAACACGTCCGACATCAGCGCGTCGTAGTGCTGACCGGTGTGGACGATGCCCTGGCGCACTCCCAGCCCGTCCAGCGCGCGCACGACGGGAGCGGCCTTCACGAAGTTGGGGCGGGCGCCCAGCACGTGCAGGACGAGGGGGGTGCCGGGAGCCTTCTCGGGGGTCTTCTCGGAGGCCTTCTCGGGGGCCTTCCCGCCGGCCGGAGCCGCCTGCGAAGGGGCGGAGTCCCTCATTGACCTCGCCTTTCATCTGGGAGTGGGGCAAACGTTGCCTATGGTACGGTCACGACCGTGGTACCTGACGCCAGTCGGCCGGAGTCCCCAAAGGTTTCCGCGAAGTCGGCGCGTGCCGGTTTGCGCGGACTTCTCAAGGGTTTCGCCCAGCATCCGATCATCGTTTCCCGAGTCGTCGCGACCAAGGTCAAGAGTGACCCCGTGCGCGTCGCCCAAGCCGCCGCGGAGACCCTCCCGCCGAGCCTGCGCCCCGTCGTGGGCCGGGTCGCCTGGCCACTGGCCCGGCGCGCCCGGGTCGCCGTGCGCAAGTTCGGCATGCGCATGGTCCAGGGGCCCTGGAACGAGGCGAAGGAGCACTTCGACGCGGGCCGGATGACCGAGGCCGTCGCGGTGCTGGAAGGCCACGCGAAGTACCCCTTCATCAAGCGCAGGGCCTCCTACTACGCCGGCGAGCTGGCCGCCATCCAGCCGAACCCGATCCCGCCCAAGTCCAAGGTGATCGTGGGCGAGCGGGTCGAGGGCCGGGTGCTGCACTGCGTCACCAACGCCCTGCCGTACACCCAGGCCGGCTACACCGTGCGCACGCACCGGATCGTCACGGCGCAGAAGGAGGCGGGGCTCGACCCGCACGTCGTCACCAGCTGGGGCTGGCCGATGATGCAGGGCCACGCCGACGCGACGCCGTACGAGGAGATCGACGGCATCCCCTACCACCGGCTGCTGCCGAGCGGCGACGTGCCGTTCGAGAGCCGGGGACGGATGATCCGCGGGGCCGGCGAGGTGACCGAGCTGGTCAGGACGCTCCGTCCGCAGGTGATCCACGCCGCCACCGACCACCGCAACGGGTCGGTCGCGCTGGCCGTGCGGGAGCGGACCGGCACGCCGATGGTCTACGAGGTCCGGGGGTTCCTGGAGGAGACGTGGGCCTCGCGCGACCCCAAGCGGATCGGCAGCCAGCGGCACGTGCTCCAGCGCGACCGCGAGGCGTTCATCATGCGCTCGGCCGACGCCGTGGTGACCCTCGCCGAGACCATGGCCGCCGAGATCGTCGAGCGGGGGGTGCCCCGGGAGAAGATCTACCTGGCGCCCAACGCGGTGGACGACTCGCTGCTGACCGCCGAGTACGACGGGGCGGCCTTCCGCGCCGCCCACGGCATCGCCGCCGACGAGATCGTGATGGGCTCGGTCTCCAGCATCGTGGCCTACGAGGGCTTCCGGACCATGATCAGCGCCGCGGCGCTGCTGCGCGACCGGGGGACCCGGTCCGGGTGCTGCTCGTGGGCGACGGAGCCGAGCGCCCCGCGCTGCTGGAGCAGGTCGCCGAGCTCGGCCTGGAGGACCTCGCGATCCTGCCCGGCAGGGTCGGCCCGGACGAGGCGCTGCAGGCCCAGGCGGCCATCGACATCTTCGCCTGCCCCCGCGAGGACCTGCGGGTCTGCCGACTTGTTACGCCATTGAAACCCGTCGAGGCGATGGCCCTCGGCAAGCCCGTCGTGCTCAGCGATCTGCCCGCGCTCTCGGAGCTCGTGGGCTCGGAGGGCGCCGGTCTCCTGGTTCCCCCGGGCGACCCCGAGGCGTTCGCCGACGCCGTCGCCGGACTGCGGGAGGACCCGGCGCGACGGGCCCTGATGGGCGAGGCGGGACGGGCCGAGGTGGCGGCGAAACGCACCTGGAGCCGGGTCGCCGAGACCTACCGCGACCTGTACCGGACGATCAGCGGTTGATCGTCCATGGAGATGACGGGCGTTCGGAGCGTTTGTGATGCGTTTAATCGCATCAGGCGTGGCATGTGCCGAGTTGAGATAACCTTTGCGACCATGAAGCGTTGTTTCCGGCTCCTCAGGGTCTCCCAGTGAGCGGCTACGACCTGGCCGTGATCGGTCTGGGTTACGTCGGCATGCCGCTGGCCAAGGAGGCCACGGCCGCAGGGCTGCGCGTCGTCGGTTACGAGGTCGACCCCCGCAAGGTGGACGCCCTCAACGCCGGGCGCTCCTACATCGACGACCTGACCGACGCCGACCTCGAGCACATGCTGGCCGGCGGCTTCCGGGCGACGCTGGACGAGAGCGTGCTGGCCGAGAGCCGCACCATCGTCATCTGCGTCCCCACCCCCCTGGACGACGACCACCGCCCCGACCTGTCCGCGGTGGAGGGCGCCACCTCGACCGTCGCCAAGAACCTGAGCGCCGGCTCCCTGGTGGTGCTGGAGTCCACCACGTGGCCCGGCACGACCGACGAGGTGGCCCGCCCCCTGCTGGAGTCCTCCGGGCTCGTCGCGGGCCGCGACTTCCATCTCGCCTTCTCTCCCGAGCGCATCGACCCGGGCAACCCCAAGTTCGGCCTGCGCAACACGCCGAAGGTCGTCGGCGGCTACACCGAGGCCTGCCGCGACGTGGCGGCCGCGTTCTACGCGCAGTTCATCGAGCAGGTCGTGCCGGTCAGCGGCACCCGCGAGGCCGAGATGGCCAAGCTCCTGGAGAACACCTACCGGCACGTCAACATCGCCCTCGTCAACGAGATGGCGATCTTCTGCGACGAGCTCGGCATCAACCTCTGGGAGTCCATCGAGGCGGCGGCGACCAAGCCGTTCGGCTTCCAGAAGTTCCTGCCCGGACCGGGCGTCGGCGGCCACTGCATCCCGGTGGACCCGTCCTACCTGTCCTACACCGTGCGCAAGCTGGGCTACCCGTTCCGGTTCGTGGAGCTGGCCCAGGAGATCAACGAGCGGATGCCGTCCTACGTGGTCACCCGCGTGCAGCGGCTGCTCAACCGCCACAAGAAGGCGGTGAACGGCTCCAAGGTCGCGCTGCTCGGCGTCACCTACAAGCCCGACATCGCCGACGAGCGCGAGACCCCGGCCCTGCCGGTCGCGCGCGGCCTGCTGGAACTGGGCGCCGAGCTGGTCTTCGTCGACCCGCACGTCAAGCAGTGGCAGGTCGACGGCACTCCGGTGCCCCGCGAGGACGATCTCGCGAAGGCGGTCGCCGAAGCCGACGTGACGCTGCTGCTGCAGCAGCACGGCGCCTTCGACCTGGCGATCGTCGAGGACCACGGCAAGCTCGTGCTCGACACCCGAGGCGTGCTCGCCGAGGGTGAACGCGTCGAGCGGCTCTAGGCACGAAGGGGCTGCGCGCAGTGCACGTGCTCGTCATGACGGTGGTACATCACCCCGAGGACGCCCGGATCCTGCACCGGCAGATCCGGGCGCTCGTGGACGCCGGTCATGAGGTCACGTATGCCGCGCCGTACACCGCCCGGGGGGTCATGGCCCGCTCCTGGGTGAACGGCGTGGACCTGCCCCGGGCGGCGGAGCGCCGGCGGCTGTCGGCGGTGCGCGCCGCCCGCAAGGTGTTCAAGCGCATGCGCGACCAGGTCGACCTGGCCGTCATCCACGACCCCGAGCTGCTGTTCGCGGTCGCGGGGGTCCGCAGGCGCCCGCCGGTGGTCTGGGACGTCCACGAGGACACCCCGGCGACCCTGTCGCTCAAGCCCTGGCTGCCGGCGTTCCTGCGGCCGCCGGTGCGCTTCCTGGCCCGCCTCCTGGAGGGCACCGCCGAGCGCCACCTGCACCTGCTCCTCGCCGAGACGGCCTACGCCGGGAGGTTCAGCCAGGCCCACCTGGTGGTGCCGAACGAGACGTGGGTGCCGGACGACGTGACCCCGCCGGGCGACGACCGGATCGTCTACCTCGGCTGGCTGTCGGAGGCGCGGGGCGTGAAGGAGGCCGTCGAGGTGGCCCGGCTGCTCCAGCCGTACCGGGTGGCGGTCGAGCTGATCGGCTATGCCGACCCGCAGTCGCGGCCGATGCTGAACCAGGCCGTGACCGAGGGCGTGCTGGAGTGGCGCGACTTCATGCCGAACGACGAGGCGCTCAAGCGGCTCGACGGCGCGCTGGCCGGCCTCTCACTGCTGCGGGACGAGCCCAACTACCGGCACTCCATGCCCACGAAGATCGTGGAGTACATGGCCCACGGGATCCCGGTGATCACCACTCCGTCGCCGCGCGCGGTGGAGCTGGTAGAACGCTACAACAGCGGCATGGTCGTGCCCTGGCAGGACCCCAAGGCGGTGGCGCAGGCCGTCCTCACGCTCCGGGACGACGTCAGAGAGCGGCATGCCCAGGCGCCCGGGGGTATGCGGCGGCCCGTGCGAACCACCACTGGCCGAACTCGGCCCGCCGTTTCGTCGCCCAGCTGGAGGCGTGGGCGGGCGTCAAGGACTGAGGTGTCCGGCGCCGCTTATGCCCGCTTGATCACGAGAACGGTAGTGTCCTGAACGTGCGCTGGCTCACGGCTCTCCTCGGCGTGGCGATCCTCGCGGCGGTGGCGGCGGTCGTGATCGTCCTGCGGTCCGGCGACCCCGGCGGCCCGGCCGGCGACGGATCGCGGGTCACCTCGGCGACGTCGTCCGCGTCCGCGCCGTCCGCCTCCCCGACCCCGACCCCCACCCCCTTCACCGACCCGTGTGGAACGTTCGACACCGCGATGGACGCGCCGTACGCGGTGACCGGGTACTGGCTCATCCCGACGGCCGACCACTGCACCTGGCGCAGCCAGCTCGCCGCCATCCACGAGGTCGGCGGCGACACCGTGATCCGGATCGGCCGGGGCCTGCAGGCCCGCCGCACCGACGACGACGGCCGGATCCTGGACTCCGAGGGGGAGGTCGACCCCTACTACGAGCCGTGCGAGGAGGACGGGCTGTCGTGCGTGGCCGCGGCCGAGCGCGACCTGCGGGCGCTGAACCCCGGCAACCGGGTGAGCTGGACGTTCGCCTACCGGACCGACGAGGCGTTCGGGCCGAAGCTGTTCCGCTGCCCCGAGGTCGAGAAGAAGATCGTCACGGAGAAGCGGGTCTTCTACCGGATCGTCGCGCCCGACGACGGCAGCGACGACGGCCACTGCGCGAACCTCTCCGCCCGAGGGCGCGGCTACCACGTGATCCTGGTCGCCGCGGCGCACCAGGACAGCCTCACCGAGCTGCTCGACCTGGGGGACCGGTTCGGGGTGAAGGTCTTCCCCGCCCTGCCCCTGGCCCCCCGCGACCCGGCGCAGGCCACCCGGGCCTCGGAGCGGGGTCTCGACACGCTCACCACGCTCACCCGGCGCATCCTGCTGGACTACGGCGACCGCTTCACCGGCCGGGCCTCGCTCGGCGGCTTCTACCAGCCGTTCGAGCTCCAGATGAGGGAGATGGTCTACACGGGCGCGCCGGAGGGCGCCGAGGAGGCCGCGAAGGACCACCCGACGCTCAGGGTCTACGCCTCCCAGCACCGGATCGTGGAGCAGGTGATGCCGGACAAGCCCGTCCTGGTCAGCCCCTATCTGGAGGCCCGCAGGGAGAAGGGGTTCAGCGCCACGCCCAAGGAGGTCGCGGCGGGCTTCGAGGCCATGGCCAGGACCGGCGTCGGGATCATCGCGCCGCAGGACAGCCGGGGAACCGGCAAGGTCGGGCTGTTCTGGCCGGACGAGCGGGACGAACCGGTGGACGAGCGGCTCCGCCCGGTGGTCGGCGAGACGACCAACGGGGAAGCCTACCACGGCTCGACCCGCGACTACTACCGGGAGATGGCCGCGGCCCGGGCGCGGATGGTCGAGCAGGGCTACGACGTGCAGCTCTGGGCCAACGTGGAGGCGTTCGAGCCGTCCGGGAGCGAGGCGTGCGGCACCCGGACCGGTACCCGCGGGCGCACCGGCAAGGACCGTCTGGACCAGGCCGTCACGCAGGTCGGCCGCTACGTCTCCAAGGTCGTCTCCTACATGTGGAGCGATTTCTTCACCTGCGGCTCGCCGTCGCTGGCGGAGGAGATCGCCGCCGACGCGGGCCGGCCCATCCCGGTGGACGCCGTCCGTGCGGGGCGCGACATCCGCGACGGCATCGAGCTGCGCGGCTACGACCTGCAGCTGGGCGGCAAGGTGACGATCACCTGGGAGGGGCAGGACGCGCCCAGGACCGTCGAGATCGCCGGGGTGGACCTGTCGCCGCCGCCGCCGGACACGCCCGCCCGGATGCGGACCGCCTGGGTCCCGTTCGACTGGACCCGGGTGCCGGCGGGCGCCTGGGTGCGGATCGAGGTCGCCGCTCCCGACGGGCGCGTGGCGGCCGAGCCGCTGCACGTCCGCATCGGCGCCTGAGCGGTGTAACGTGCCTGCCGTGGTGGTGCCCCGCATTCCCGTCAGCGTGGACCTGGTCGTGCTCACGGTGCGCTGCCAGGAGTTGAGCGCGCTCGTCTGGCGGCGGGACAGGCCCCCCTACGAGGGGCACTGGGCGCTGTCGGGCGGCTTCATCCAGCTCGACGAGGACCTGCCCGCCGCGGCGGCCCGCGTCCTCGCCGAACGGGCCGGCCTGCCGGGCGCCCCGGTCCACCTGGAGCAGCTGCAGACCTACGGCTACCCCGACCGCGACCCCCGCCAGCGGGTGCTGAGCGTCGCCTACCTCGGGCTCGCCCCCGACCTGCCCGCCTCCACCGAGGCGCACATGAGCTGGCAGCCGGTCGCCGCCCTGACCTCGATGGCCTTCGACCACCGGCGCATCATGGTCGACGGCGTCGAGCGGGCCCGCGCCAAGCTGGAGTACAGCTCGCTCGGGGCGGCCTTCTGCCCGCCGGAGTTCACCGTCGCGGACCTGCGCCGGGTCTACGAGATCGTCTGGGGCCGGCCGCTGGACCCGCGCAACTTCCACCGCAAGGTCACCAAGGCCGAGGGCTTCCTGATCCCCACCGGCCGGACCACCACCCGCGACGGCGGCCGTCCCGCCAAGCTCTACCGGCGCGGCCCGGCGGAGAACCTCCACCCGCCGATGCTCCGCTCGCTCAAGGACTGATGGGAGCTGCCGGGTCGGCTGTTCGGGCAGACCGACCCGAGGCCCGAGGGGAGCCGCGCGGCGTCCGCGGCCGCGCGCGGACCCGCCGGGGTCAGAACCGGTCGATCTCCGTCAGGTCGACGTCGATGGGGAAGGGCGCGTCGAGCTTGAGCCTGCTGCGGTGGATCCCGGTGGCGACGTAGGCCCTGGTCGCGGCGTCCAGCTCGTAGACGTGCACCACGGGCCGGTCCCCGTCGTTCTCCACCAGCCAGAAGTGGGGGATGCCGCTCTCCGCGTAGAGCCGGGGCTTGCGCTCTCGGTCGCGGATCTCCGACTCGGCGGAGACCACCTCGACGGCGAGCACGACGTCCTGCGGTTCATATGTGGTCTGCCGTGCCCCCCGGACGGCGTCGGCGCGCACGACCAGGAGGTCGGGCTCGGGCCGCTGCCGCCGCCCCAGCGTCACGGTCATCTCGCGGCGGACCGCCAGGTCGCGGGGGACCGCACGCCGCAAGCCGCTCTCCAGGAGGAAGAGCGTCGACATGTGGAAGTTGGTCTGGGGGCTCACGAAGACGAGAGTGCCATCGATGAGCTCGGTGTGCGGGGGGATCCCGGGAAGCCGGTCCAGGTCGTCGGAGGTGAAGCCGCCCCGCGGCGGGAGGACCCAGTCGGGCAGCGGGTCCCACACCGACGGCTCCGGGCGGAGCTCGGTCTCGGACAGCGGTGCGGCGCTCATGTCGTCCTCCCGGTCGGGCATGCTCGTGCCTCCAGTCTCGCAGGATGATGCCCCATGCGTCCGCTCCTCATAAGGTAAGGCCATGCCTCGTTTCCGCGCGATCCTGGACACGATGCCCGCCTACAAGCCGGGCAAGGCCGTGGTCTCCCCCGACGGCCGGTCCTTCAAGCTCTCGTCCAACGAATCCCCCTACGACCCGCTGCCCTCGGTCGTCGAGGCGGTCGCGCGGGCCGCGGCGGAGATCCACCGCTATCCCGACCCCGCGGCGACCGCCCTCACCGAGGCGCTCGCCGAGCGGTACGGCGTGCCGCCCGAGCACGTCGCGCTCGGCGCGGGCTCGGTCACCGTGGCCCAGCAGCTCTTCGAGACCGTGAGCGAGCCGGGCGCCGAGGTGGTCTACGCCTGGCGCTCCTTCGAGGCCTACCCGCTCCTGGCCGACCTGGCCGGGGCGACCTCGGTCCAGGTCCCGCTGGCCGGCGAGACCCACCACCTGGAGGCGATGGCGGAGGCGATCACCCCGGCCACCCGGATGGTCTTCGTCTGCAACCCGAACAACCCCACCGGCACGGTCGTGCACGCGGCCGAGCTGGCGGCGTTCCTGGACCGGGTGCCGGAGGACGTCCTGGTGGTGCTGGACGAGGCCTACCGGGAGTACGTCAGGGACGCCGACGTGACCGACGGCCTCACGGTCTACCGGGAGCGGCCCAACGTGGCCGTGCTGCGCACCTTCTCCAAGGCGTACGGCCTGGCGGGCCTGCGGGTGGGCTACCTCATCGCGAACGAGCCGGTGGCGGCCGCCGTGCGCAAGACGATGGTGCCCTTCGCGGTCAACCACCTCGCCCAGGCCGCCGCCGTCGCCTCCCTCGCGGCCGAGGACGAGCTACTGGAGCGGGTCGACGCCGTGGTCAAGGAGCGCACCCGGGTCCGCGAGGGGCTCCTCGCGCAGGGCTGGACGGTGCCCGTCACCGAGGCCAACTTCGTCTGGCTCCGGCTGGGGGAGCGCACGCTCGACTTCGCGCAGGCGTGCGCGGCCGAGGGCGTGGCCGTGCGGCCCTTCGCGGGCGAGGGGGCGCGGATCTCCATCGGCACCCCGGAGGCCAACGACACCTTCCTGGCCGCCGCCGCGGCCTTCAGGAGCGCCTGAGACGTCCCGGACGCCGCGGTCTCCCGGGACCCTGACGGGTGGCCCGGACGTCCGGCGTCACGGCCTCCGGGAGCGCCTTACGGCGTTCCCGGCCCGGTGCGGCGTGATCGCGTCGCACCGGGTCCGTCCCGGCGGGCTACGCGGGTGAGGGCTCCGGTTCGGCCTCCCGCTCCGGCGCGGCGCTCCTGCCGCGCCGCTCGGTGGAGACGACCAGCGCGACGCCGACCACGATCACCAGTCCGGCGGCGACCATCGGACCGGTCACCGGCTCGCCCAGGACCAGCGCGCCCAGGGCGACCGCCACGACCGGGTTGACGTAGGCGTAGGTGGAGACCAGGGAGATGGGCGCGTTGCCCAGCAGCCATACGTACGACGTGAAGGCGACCAGCGAGCCCATCACGACGAGGTAGGCCAGCGCGGTCCAGGACCGTCCGGAGACCGTGGCCGGGTCCAGGCGTTCGCCCGTCGTCAGACCGATCAGCAGCAGTCCGGCGCCGCCCGCCGCCATCTCGATCGCGCTCGCGGAGAAGGGGTTGGCGGGCATCGGGATCCGGCCGGACAGGAACGACCCGACCGACCACGAGACGGACGCGAGCAGGATGACGGCGATGCCGACGCCGTCCGAGGCGGCGTCCCCGCCGGACAGGGAGAGTCCCGCGACCCCGCCGAACCCGATGAGCACCCCGGTCAGCGTGAGCACCCGGGGCCGGTCGCGGGCGACGATCCGCAGGACCACCAGCCAGAGCGGGACCGAGGCCACCAGCAGGGCCGCCAGCCCGCTGGAGATGTGCTGCTCGGCCACCGAGACCATGCCGTTCCCGCCGGTCAGCAGGAGCAGCCCGACGAGCGCCGCGCCGCCCGCCTCCCGGGCGGTCATCCGGAAGGCCTCCAGGCCGCGCAGGGCCAGGATCGCGGCGGCCAGGACCAGGGCGGCCGCGGTGAAGCGAACGGCGCCGCTGAGCAGCGGGGGGATCGTCTCGATGACGATCATGATGGCCAGGTAGGTGGAGCCCCAGACGACGTAGACGATCGCCAGCGCGCCCCAGACGAGAAGTGAAGTGCGCTTGCCAGCAGCGTCGGGACTCATGACACATGACAATACCGGTCGGGGGTGACAGAACGCCCACGGGTATCGGATCGTGGAACGGGCGATGCGTCCGGAGCCGGGTTCCGGGCCGGACGGGCTCCTGGGGCTCCGCGCCCGGAGGCCGGGCCCGCGGAGAGGCCGCGGAGAGGCCGCGGTGCCGCGCCCGGATGCTCTGGG
>NZ_CDRNDK010000151.1:0-13353 GCF_977012225.1 Planomonospora algeriensis
CCCCGGGCCTCGGCGGCCAGCCTGCGCTCCTCCGCGGCGAGCGCGCCCTCGGCCTCGGCCCGCCGGGCCGCCTCCCGGGCGAGCGTCTCCTGCTCCTGCTCCAGCAGCTCGGCCAGGACCCGTTCCTGCTCGCGGACCTCCTCGGCCTCGCGCTCGAGGTCCTCCGGATCACGCCCGCGCCGTTCCACGCCGGTGTCGGCGGCGTGTCGGCGCCGCTCGGCGGCCAGCCCGGCCAGGCCACGCAGCCGGTCGCGGATCGAGGAGAGCCGAAAGTAGGTCTCCTGCGCGGCGGCCAGGCGCGGCTGGGCCTCGGCCTCGGCGGCCTCCAGCTCGGTCTCCTCGCGCTGGCCCTGCTCCAGCTCCGCCTCCACGGCTCTGCGGCGGGCCAGGACCGCGGCCTCGTCGGCGGCCTCGCGCTCCAGCGCGGTCCGCAGGGTGATCACGTCGTCGGCGAGCAGGCGCAGTCGCGCGTCCCGGAGGTCGGCCTGGATCACGGCGGCCCTGCGGGCGATCTCCGCCTGGCGGCCCAGCGGCTTGAGCTGGCGGCGCAGCTCGGTGGTGAGGTCCTGGACACGGGTCATGTTGGCCTGCATCGCGTCCAGCTTGCGCAGCGCCTTCTCCTTGCGCTTGCGGTGCTTCAGGACGCCGGCGGCCTCCTCGATGAACGCCCGGCGGTCCTCGGGGCCGGCGTGCAGGACCTGGTCGAGCTGGCCCTGGCCGACGATGACGTGCATCTCGCGGCCGATACCGGAGTCCGACAGCAGCTCCTGGATGTCGAGGAGGCGGCAGGTGTCGCCGTTGATGGCGTACTCGCTCTGGCCTCCCCGGAACATCAGGCGGCTGATGGTGACCTCGGTGTAGTCGATCGGCAGGGCGCCGTCGGTGTTGTCGATGGTGAGCGTGACCTCGGCGCGGCCCAGCGGGGCCCGTGAGGAGGTCCCGGCGAAGATGACGTCCTCCATCTTGCCGCCGCGCAGCGACTTGGCGCTGTGCTCGCCCATGACCCAGGCAAGGGCGTCGACCACGTTGGACTTGCCCGAGCCGTTGGGGCCGACGACGGCGGTGATGCCCGGCTCGAAGCGGAGCGTGGTCGCCGAGGCGAAGGATTTGAAGCCGCGCAGGGTGAGAGTCTTCAGATACACGGAATCCCCCTCGTCCCCGGTCTGCGCGGATCGTCGGCCGGATGCCCCGGCGCGGAGGCCGGATCGGCGCCCTCCGGTGTCCCCGCGGGTCCGGGGCCTCGGGACCGGGACCCGTCCGGGCCGGGGGCGGGCCCTTAGCGGGGAAGACTACCGTTCTTCGCCCGCGCCCGCCCATGCACGGCTTATGGTGCCCTGCATGGACGTGGAGCGCGGCGAGCGGGGAGCGCCACTACCCCCTCAGAACAGGGAAAATCCGCTTAAAAGACGAAGTTTTATGATCACCGGCGGGTTGGCGTTGCTCGGTCTCGGCACCACCGCCGTGATGGCCGGCCCGGACGGCGTCCGGAAGGCCTACGGGCAGATCAGGTGCGGCCGGATGCCCGAGCCCCCCGAGGTGCCGCCGGGCACGTTGCAGCGCAGCACGATGGACGACCGCAGGGTGGTGATCGGCATCCCTCCGGGCACCCGGGGCAGGATCCCGGTGGTGGTCATGCTGCACGGAGCCGCGGGCGACGCGCTGACCCCGTTCGAGCTCTACGCGGTGGACCGCTATCTGGCCGCGGGGGGCGGGCGCTTCGCGGTGGCCTCGATCGACGACTGGCCCTCGGCCGACATCGAGGGAGAGCTCCTGCCCTACCTGCGCGACTGCGGACTGGACACCGGCCGGATCGGGCTGATGGGCTGGTCGGCAGGGGGGGCCGGCGCGCTGCGCCTCGCCGCCGAGCTGGGCGGGAAGAAGGTCGCCGTGGTCGTGGCGGTCGCACCGGCCATCACCACGGCGCAGGCGCCGCTGCGCGAACTGGTGGACATCCCCGTCTGGCTGGGCTGTGGCGACCGCGACGGCTGGGCCAGGCAGACCGAGACGATGCTGAAGGGCCTGAAGGCATTGGGTGCCACTGCCGAGGGCGGGATCTCCGGTGGATGCCACAACGCGGCCTATCGCCGCCGGGTCCTGCCCGAGCAACTGGCTTTCATCTCCCGCCACATCCACCTCCGGGAAGGCGGGTGAGCGGGAAATGACAAGGGACGCCCCGTTGAGGCGTCCCTGGACAGGTGTTGCTCCGCGCCGGCCTCGGGAACCCGTCCCTGAACCCCGCGCATCCGCGCCGGATCCGACTCGGATCCGCCGCCCGACGGGCGAAGGTTCAGGAAAAGGCCCTAGGTGAGAGCCGGCTCGCGATCCTGCAGGCGGGGGAACGCCTCTTCGCGGTTGCCTGCCGCGAGTTCGTCGTTCTGGGCCTGGAGCCGGGTGAGCTCTGCCTCGAGGTCGCGGATGCGCTGCTGAAGGCGACGCATTTCCGAGACCATCCGAGGGTCAGGACCGCCGACGTGGCCGAGTAGAGCCTTCGCCATGGTTAAGGGTCCTCCACGCTGAGTGACCAGACTGGTTCGCGCACTTCTTGCCGCGGGAGGGGTGCGCGTGGTTCCTATCAAGAGTCGCACCGGTGAGGGAGACGGTCAAGTTGAACACTCCGCATGGATGCACCTGTGGGCACTCTCGACAGCTAAATATACCCCATTAGGGCGTTTCAAGGGAAGTGTCAGCGCTCCACGAAACCGGATAGATTTCCTCTGGCCTCGCTCCAGCGCTCCACGACCACCTCCACCCGGCCGGGGGGCCCGCCGCCCCGGAGCAGCTCCAGCAGCTCGCCGGCCGCCTTCTCCGGCCCCTCGGCCACGACCTCCACCCGGCCGTCGTCGGTGTTCCTCGCCCAGCCCGCCAGGCCGAGCTCCAGTGCCCGCGCCCGCGTCCACCAGCGGAAACCCACGCCCTGAACCCTGCCTCTGACCCACGCGGTCAGTCGTACCTCCGTCATGCCCCCATCTTCCGGGACCGCCGAGGGGGAGGCTGGCAGCGGGGGCAGCTGTAGGAGGAGCGGTTCATGAACGACTCCCGGGCGATCGGGGCGCCGCACCTCCGGCAGGGCCGGTCGCGCCTGCCGTACACGGCGAGTGACCGCTCGAAGTAACCGCTCTCGCCATTGACATTCACGTAGAGACTGTCGAAAGATGTGCCGCCCTCCGCCAGGGCCTCGCTCATCACCTCGCGGGCGACCGCCAGCAGCTCGGCGATCTTCGGCCGGGTCAGCGTGTCCGTAGGGCGCGTGCCGTGCAGCCGGGCCCGCCAGAGCGCCTCGTCGGCGTAGATGTTGCCGACCCCGCTGATCAGCGACTGGTCCAGCAGCGCCCGCTTGACCTCGGTCCGCCTGCGCCGCAGGTCGATGGCGAACCGCTCGTCGTCGAACTCGTCCTCGAAGGGGTCCGCCGCGATGTGCGCGATGGGCTCCGGCACCCACCGCGGCAACCGGAGGGTCAGCGGGGCGACCAGCACGTGCCCGAAGGTGCGCTGGTCGACGAAGCGGAGCTCGGGGCCGCCGTCGGCGAAGCCCAGCCGGATGCGCAGGTGGCGCTCAAGGGGCGCGTCCGGCTCGGCCACCAGCAGCTGGCCGCTCATCCCCAGATGCGCCAGGATCGCGTCGGAGCCGTCCAGCGGGAGCCAGAGGTACTTGCCCCGGCGCTCGGCCGAGCCGATCGTACGGCCCGCCAGCCGGGCGGCGAACTCCTCCGCGCCCGGGACGTGGCGCCGGACCGCCCGCGGGTGGAGCACCTCGGCCCGGGCGACGGTCCGCCCCGCGACCCAGCGCTCCAGGCCCCGCCGGACGACCTCGACCTCGGGCAACTCGGGCATGCGCGTCCCTCCCGACCGGCCGTCTCAGCTCGCCTCGCGCGCGTCCCGGTCGGTCCTGATGCGGTTCCACGCGGCCTCGGCGGCCTGCTGCTCGGCCTCCTTCTTCGAGCGCCCGGAGCCCGAGCCGTACTCCTCGCCGCCCAGGCGGACGACCGCGGTGAAGGACTTGGCGTGGTCCGGGCCGCTCTCCGCGACGTGGTACTCGGGCACGCCGAGCGACTCCGCGGCCGTCAGCTCCTGCAGGGAGGTCTTCCAGTCGAGTCCCGCGCCCAGCGAGGCCGAGTGGGTGATGAGGGGGTCGAAGAGCAGGTGGACGACGCGGAACGACTCCTCCAGGCCCTTGTCCACGTAGACCGAGCCGATCAGCGCCTCCAGGGTGTCGGCGAGGATCGAGGACTTGTCGCGCCCCCCGGTGCCCTCCTCGCCCCGGCCGAGCCGCAGGAACCTGCCCAGGCCCAGGCCGCGCGCCACGTCGGCGAGGGCGCGCATGTTGACCACCGCGGCCCGCAGCTTGGCCAGCTGGCCTCGGGCAGGTCGGGGTGGTTGCGGTAGAGGGTGTCGGTGACGACGAGCCCCAGCACCGAGTCGCCGAGGAACTCCAGGCGCTCGTTGGTCGGCAGGCCGCCGTTCTCGTAGGCGTAGGAGCGGTGGGTCAGCGCCCGCTCCAGGATCGCCGCGTCCAGCCGCACGGACAGGACCTCTTCGAGCTCGTCCCGGACGGTCTCCACGGCCACGGGCTTCACGCTTGCTGCCACGTCTTCTTCTCCTCGCACGACGGTCGATCGAATGCGCGATGGCGAAGAGGCGAGACGAGAAGATCGTCCGGAGACTCCGAAGACGTGGTGGGCGCCGGGAGGGTACGCGTGGTCGCGGACCCCGGCGTCCACCACGGCCGCGGGTGGACCGCCATCGCACTGGCGGGCGGACGGTGACGCCGACCGGGGGCGAAGCGCACCCGGCCGGCGTCCGTCAGTCAGAATGCGATCAGGCGGAGGGCTCGATCACCTGACGGCGGTTGTAGGTGCCGCAGGTCGGGCACACCATGTGCGGACGCTTCGGCGAGCGGCACTGGGGGCAGCTCACGAGCGAAACCGCGGCGGCCTTCCACTGCGACCGGCGGGAGCGAGTGTTGCTCCGCGACATTTTGCGCTTGGGGACAGCCACGTCAGCTCTCCTGATCGTTGTTATGTTCCGGAACCAGACCTTGCAACTTCGCCCAGCGGGCGTCGATCACCTCGTGCCCGTGGCCAGGCTCGGCATCAGCCAGCCTGACCCCGCATTCCACGCAGAGCCCGGCGCAGTCCTCACTGCACAGCGGGCTCAACGGCAGTGTGAGCACCACCGCGTCGCGGAACACCGGTTCGAGGTCGAGCAGGTCACCATCGAGGAGCAGGTCGTCCTCGGCTGCATCCTCAGCCGAGTAGAAGTACAGCTCCTGGAACGACACCTCGTTCTCCGAGGTGACCGGCTCCAGGCACCGTGCGCACTCCCCCCGCAGCGGGGACCGCGCCGTGCCCGTGACGAGCACGCCTTCCATGACCGACTCAAGCCGGATGTCCAGCTCGACATCGGCGTCCTTGGGGACACCGATCATGTCGACGCCGGTCTCCGCCGGTGCCGGAAGAGTCAGGTGGATCTGCTTCATGGCCCCCGGACGCCGCCCCAGTTCGTGGGTGGAGACCACCCAGGGGGCGCGAGGATCAAGGTGCAGAGTCATTCCGCTCTCATCAGGCATGGCGAATCACCGCCGTCGTGCAAGGCCGAAATAAGAGAATACCAGGGGTCGGAGTCTGCTTCGCGAGCCCTCGCCCGCCGCACGCCGGAGCGTACGGCCGGCGGCGGGCCGCCCGGCCCCCGTCAGTCCCTGAGCCGCTCGATCAGCAGGTCCTGGACGAGATCGGGGACCAGCCCGGCCACGCTCCCGCCGTACCGGACGATCTCCTTGATCCGGCTGGACGACAGGAACGACACCTCGGGGCCGGTCGCCATGAACAGCGTCTCGACCCCGGACATCCGGTAGTTCAGCTGGGCCATCTGGAGCTCGTAGTCGAAGTCGCTGACCGCGCGCAGGCCCTTGACGATCGCGGGGATCTCCTGCTGCCTGCAGTAGTCCACCAGCAGGCCGTGGAACTTGTCCACGCGCACGTTGCCGTACTCCTTCGTCACGGTCTGGAGCATCTCGATGCGCTCCTCGACCGTGAACAGGCTCTTCTTCTCGATGTTGATCAGGACCGCGACGACGACCTCGTCGTACTGCCGGGAGGCCCGGCCGATGATGTCCAGATGGCCGTGGGTAACGGGGTCGAAGGACCCCGGACAGACAACGCGACGCAAGGCGAACCCCCAGGTTTACGGATTCCCGGCGGCGCGACCGTACCAAACGGACGCTTCGCCGTAACGACGGACCCTCTCCTCTTCGTATCCGGCAGGCCAGACCAGGTCCTTCCCCCGGCTCTCCCGTTCCACCGCGACCAGCGCGTCCGGAGCGAGCCACCCGCCGTCGCGCAGGCGCACCAGCACCGCGTCGACCTCCTCGGCCGTCACCGCGTAGGGCGGGTCGGCGAAGACGAGGTCGTACGGCTCGGCGGCGCCCCGGGCGAGCACCCGCTCCACCCGGTCGGCGGCGAGCTCGGCGCCCGGCAGCCCGAGGGAGGCGATGTTCTCCCTGATCGTCCTGACCGCCCTGGCGTCGGACTCCACCAGCAGCGCATGGGCCGCCCCGCGCGACAGCGCCTCCAGCCCGATCGCGCCGGACCCGGCGTACAGGTCCAGCACCCGGGCCCCGTCCAGCGGGCCGAGCAGCGAGCCCACCGTGGAGAAGATCCCCTCCCTGGCCCGGTCGCTCGTCGGCCGGGTCCGGTTCCCCGGCGGCACGGCCAGCCTTCTTCCCCCTGCGACACCCGCGATGACTCGACTCACCCGTCCATTGTCCCGTGTCGCAGCCGAACACATAACCGCAGGTCAGAGAGGTTTCGGTGGTCGATCCCGGTCAAGAGTGGGCAAGGGACGGCGACGAAAGCGCAAGGGTCGTTCCCTCGGGTCCCCCCGCCCTGCATGATGAGTCCTGCGGCCTTCGAGTGACCCAGAGGAAGGCCGGCCGGCGTGATCGTGAGCCCTTCCGCACGCCGGTACTCTCGGCACCTGACCCGAGAGATGGGCCCAGGCGGGGACGGCATTCGGGGGGAGGCCGTCCCCGCAACTGGGCGTTGACCCGCTTGCGGGCACCCGCGCCGCGGACCGGTCGGACCCCCGCCACGGCGACCACGTACCGGACACCCGCCCGGCATGCGCCCGCGGCACCGGGCACCCGCCCGTCACGCCTTCTCGAGGTACTCGGCCCGCTCGTCGGCGAGCAGCCGGCCGATCTCCGCCCGCAGGACCGGGTGCCCGGACAGGTCCGGATCGGCCGCCAGCATCGCCTCCGCCTCGTCCCGGGCGGCCTGGATGACGTCCTCGTCCCGGAGCAGCCGGAGCATCTTCAGCGACGATCTGCGGCCCGACTGGGCCACGCCCAGCACGTCGCCCTCCCTGCGCTGCTCCAGGTCCACCCGGGACAGCTCGAAGCCGTCCAGGGTCGAGGCGACCGCGTCGAGCCGCTCGCGCGCGGGGGTGCCCTGCGGCGCCTCGCTCACCAGCAGGCACAGGCCCGGCAGGCCGCCCCTGCCGACGCGCCCGCGGAGCTGGTGGAGCTGGGAGACGCCGAAGCGGTCGGCGTCCATGATCACCATGACCGACGAGTTCGGCACGTCCACGCCGACCTCGATGACCGTGGTCGCCACCAGGACGTCGACCTCGCCCCGGGCGAAGGCCCGCATCACGGCGTCCTTCTCCTCCGGCGGCAGCTTGCCGTGCAGCACGGCCGTGCGCAGCCCCTTCAGCGGCCCGTCGGCGAGCATCGCCGCCACGTCCAGCACCGCCAGCGGAGGCCGCCGCTCGTCGTCCGCCTTGGCCAGGTCGCCCTCGTCGCCCTCCAGGTCGCCGATGCGCGGGCACACGACGTAGGCCTGGCGGCCGAGCTCGATCTCCTCGCGCACCCGGGCCCAGGCGCGGTCCAGGAAGTGCGGCTTCTCCGCGACGGGGACCACGTGCGTGGTGATCGGGGCGCGGCCGGAGGGCAGCTGCGAGAGCGTGGAGACGGTCAGGTCGCCGAAGACGGTCATGGCGACCGTGCGCGGGATCGGGGTCGCGGTCATGACCAGGACGTGCGGGCGCCCGCCCCCCCGCCTTCTCGCGCAGCGCGTCGCGCTGCTCCACGCCGAAGCGGTGCTGCTCGTCGACCACGACCAGCCCCAGGTCGGCGAACTGGACCCGCTCCTGGAGCACGGCGTGGGTGCCGACCACGATCCCGGCCGTCCCGGAGGCCGCGTCGAGCATCGCCGCCCGGCGGGCCGCGGCCCCGAGCGAGCCGGTCAGCAGGGCGACCGCGGTGCCGCCGAACATGCCCCCGGCGGCCAGGTCGCCGAGCATGGCGGTGATCGACCGGTGGTGCTGCTGGGCGAGCACCTCGGTGGGGGCGAGCAGCACGGCCTGGCCGCCGGCGTCGACCACCTGGAGCATGGCCCGCAGCGCCACCACGGTCTTGCCCGCGCCGACCTCGCCCTGGAGCAGCCGGTGCATCGGGTGGTCGAGGGCCAGGTCGGCGGCGATCTCCTCGCCCACGCTCTGCTGCCCCTCGGTGAGCCGGAACGGCAGCCGCCCGTCGAAGTCGGCCAGCAGCCCGTCGCCGCGCCGCGGCCGGGGCGTCGCCGACCAGGCGGCGGCGGCCATCTTCCGCTGCAGCAGTACGGCCTGGAGCAGGAACGCCTCGTCGAACCTGAGCCGCTTGCGCGCCCGGCTCACGTCGGCGTGGTCGCGCGGCCGGTGGATCGCCAGCAGCGCCTCGGTCAGGCCGGGCAGCCCGTGCCGGGCGCGCAGGTCCTCCGGGAGGGGGTCCTCCAGGGAGCCCATGGTGTCGAGGACCACGCCCAGGGCCCGCCGCAGCGCCCAGGGCGTCACGTCCTTGCCCGCCGGATAGATCGGCACCAGCGCCGCGGCGAACTCCCCCGCGTCGCGCTCGGCCTCGTCGATCATCTCGAACTCGGGGTGGGAGAGCTGCCACTTGCGCCGCTCCCCCTGGCCGAACGCGCCGACCTTCCCGGCGAACATGCCCCGGGCACCCGGGCGCAGCCGCGTCTCGGCGATGTGCGAGGCCTTGCCGAAGAACGACAGGTAGATCTTGCTCCGGCGGCCGTCGACGACCTCGACCTCCAGCCAGGTGCCGCCCTTGTTGCGCATCGGCTTGCGCATCACCCTGGTGACCTCGCCCACCACCGTGACGTGCTCGTCGACCCGCAGGTCGTCGAGGTCGGTCAGCTCACCCCGCTGGGCGTAGCGCCGCGGGTAGTGCCGGAGCAGGTCTCCGACGGTCCGCAGGTCCAGGACGCTCTCCAGCAGCTTGGCCGTGCGGGGGTCCAGCACCTTGCCCGTCGGCTCGTCGAAGCTCGTCACGCCAGCTTTCTACCGCCTCCGGGCGACAGAATTCACCCGCATCCGCCTTCCCGCCTCCTCCGGTCCGGCTCACTCGACCCCGACGAGCAGCGGGTAGCCGCCCTGCCCTCCCCCGTAGCGGACGACCTCGATGTCCGGCCTGGTCGCGGCCAGACGATCCTGTACGGCCTGCGCCAGCCCGGCGGGCGCGTCCGCGCCCTCCAGCAGGGTGACCAGTTCGCTGCTGGAGGACACCATGCGGCCGACGACCTCCAGCGCGGTCTCCACCAGGTCCTCCCCGGCCAGAGCGGCGTCCCCGTCGATCACGCCGAGCACGGCCCCGGGCCGGATCAGCCCCGCGCTCGTCATGACCTCGCGGTCGGCCACCCACACGTGCCCGTGGCGGGTGTGCGCGGCCGCCTCCGTCATCGCAACCACGTCGTCGTCGAACCGCCGCAGCGGGTCGTGGACGGCCAGCGCCGCCAGGCCCTGCACCGACGCCCGGGTGGGCAGCACGCTCACCGCGAGCCCCTCCTCGCGGGCGATCTCGGCGCGGCCGCCGCGACCTCGCGCGCCCCGCTGTCGTTGGGCAGGACCACGACCTCCGTGCCCGCCTCCCGGATCGCGGCCAGCACCGCGGCCAGGGGCGGGCTGGAGCCCGGCTCGCGCCGGACCACGACGGCTCCGGAACGCTCGAACACCTCGCCCAGGGCGGGCCCCGCCGCCACCGCCACCACGCCCCGCCCGCCCGCGGCCGGGTGCGTCCGGCCGGATCCGGCCAGGTAGGTCACCTTGATCCGGTGCGGTCTGCCGCCGGCCCGCAGGGCGGCCTCGATCGCCGCTCCCGCGTCGTCCACGTGCACGTGCACGTTCCACAGCCCTTCCCCGCCCACGACCACCAGCGAGTCGCCGAGCGCGTCCAGCTCTCCGCGCAGGGTCTCCACGGCCTCGTCGCCGGCGTCCAGCAGGTACATGACCTCGTAGCCCGGGTGCCCCTCGGGCCGCGGCCCCCCCTCAGGCTCCGGAACGACCCTGCGGGCCGGCGCGGGGACGTCGGGGCGCTCGGCGTAGGAGCCGGTCACCACCGCGGCGAGGCTCTCCAGGATGAGCGTCAGGCCCGCCGCGCCCGCGTCCACCACGCCGTTGCGGGACAGCACCTCCAGCTGCTCCGGGGTGCGCCGGAGCGCGGCGCGGGCCTCCTGCGCGGCCCTGCCCGCCACCGCGGCGAGGTCGCCGGACAGGTCGCGCACCGCGGCGGCCACCGCGCCGAGCACGCTCAGCAGCGTGCCCTCGACCGGCCGCTCCACCGCGCCGCGGGCCAGCTCCGCGGCCCTGGCCAGGCCCCGCCCGAGATCCGCGCCGCCGCCCTCGGCCGTCCTCAGCACCTCGGCGAGGCCCCGGAGCGCCTGGCTGACGATGACCCCCGAGTTGCCCCTCGCGCCGAGCAGGGCGCCCTGGGCGAGGGTCCGCCAGGTGGTGGCCGCGTCCGCGTCGCCGGGCAGCCCGTCCAGCGCCTCGGCCGCCGAGAGCATGGTCAGGTGGAGGTTGGTGCCGGTGTCGCCGTCGGGCACGGGGAAGACGTTGAGGGCGTCGATCTCCGCCCTGGCCCGGCCCAGCGTCTCGGCGGCCAGCCATGACCACCGCCGGACCGCCGGCGGGTCGAGAACCTGCAGCATGCCTGCCCTCCGTGCCTGCGGGCGCGTTCGCCCCGCGTCCCCGGCGGTCGCGCCTCTCGGCGGGCGCGACCGGAGCGTCCGCTCCCGGACGCGGTCCGCCGCTGCGGCCTCCGGGATGCGCTACGGTTGCCTTTCGGAGATTATCCCCGTTCGGCCAGTCGTGGCAGCGCGCGTTGGCACGCAGGCTCAGGCATCGGATATCCTCGTTTGGCCAGCCGGTCGTCCCGGCATGCCCGATGACCGCCCAGCGGATCGGGTCTCTCGACTGATATAAGGAGCGAACCGTGGCTTCCGTCTGCGACGTTTGCGCTAAGAAGCCGATCTTCGGCAACAACGTCTCCCACTCGCACCGCCGCACCCGTCGCAGCTGGAGCCCGAACATCCAGCCCGTGCGCGCGGTCGTGAACGGCACGCCGAAGCGGCTGAACGTGTGCACCTCCTGCATCAAGGCCGGCAAGGTCACCCGCTAGCCCCAGGCTCTCCGCGCAGCCCGCCGCCCCTTTCGCCGAGGGGCCGCGGGCTGTCGGCTTTTCCCTGCCGGCTTCTCCCCGGTCGGGCGGCCGGTTCAACGGAACCGCTGGCGGTGAACATGTTTTCGCAACATGTCCACCCCACGGACCGCGACTCTCTATCGTCGCAGCGTGACCATCACCTGCTTCCCTCGCGGCACCGTGCGCGACATGACCAAGAAGATCGGCGTCGACCTCCCCGATGACCTCTACCGGTGGATGCAGTCCGAGGTCAGGGCCGGCCGGGCCCCTTCCATCTCCGGGCTGATCGCGGAGGTCGTCGAGCACCAGCGCAGCCGGGCGGAGCTGTCCGCGCTCCTGTCCGACCTCAAGACGGAGTTCGGCCCGCCGACCGCGGAGAGCAGGAAGCGGATCGACGAGGCCATCGACGCCCTGTGCACGATCCAGGAGACCGAGCCGGCCGGAAGGGGGCGGCCGGCGTGAGGCGCCTCACCGGCCTGCGGCGCTTCGTGTTCGACACCGGGGCCCTCGTCGGCCTCGAACGGGGCAACCCCGACGTGATCGAGGTCCTGGAGCGGATCCTCGCGGGCGAGCTGGAGGGCGTCGTACCCCGCACGGTGCTGGCCGAGGCGGGCCGCGACGGAACCCGCCGGGTACGGCTGGCCGCGGCGTTCAACCGCGCCCGGCGGATCCGCCACGGCTCGCTGGTGATCGACGAGCTGACCCCGGAGCGCGCCATGGAGATCGGCAAGAAGATCGGCGAGTGCGGTCACGACGACGTGGTCGACGTGAACGTCGCCCTGTGCGCCCGCAGCTCCCCTTCGGGGGTCGTCGACGCCATCGTGCTCACTGGCGACCGCGACGGCATCACCCGCGTCGACGGCGCGCTGGAACACGTGATCATCGACGTCTGAGGCGGTCCCGTCAGGCGCGCTGCCGCCAGGCGTGGTCCACCGGGCCGATGCCCGCGCCCAGCGCGAACCCCCGGGCGATCGCTCCGGTGACGTACTCCTTGGCCTTCTCCACCGCGGACGGGACGTCCTCGCCGAGGGCCAGCCAGGAGGCCACCGCCGAGGCCAGGGTGCAGCCCGTACCGTGGGTGTGCCGGTTGTCGTGGCGCTCCGCGGTGAAGCGGAACTCCCGGTCCCCGTCGGTGAGCAGGTCCACCGGGGCGCCCGGCAGGTGGCCGCCCTTGATCAGCGCCCAGGCGGGGCCGAGCTCCAAGATCGCTTCCGCGGCCCGGCGCAGGTCCCTCTCGTCCTCGACCTTCACTCCGGTGAGCTGGGAGACCTCCCAGAGGTTGGGGGTGACGACCGTGGCCACGGGCAGCAGGCGGGACTTGACGGTCTCCACCGCCTCCGGGGCCAGCAGGGCGTCCCCGTGCTTGGAGACGCCGACCGGATCCACCACGATCGGCGTGTCCAGCTCGGCCAGCGCCTCGGCGACGGTCTCCACGAGCACCGCCGAGGCCAGCATCCCCGTCTTGACGGCCTGGGCCCCGATGTCGCCGAGCACCGAGTCGAGCTGGGCCCGTACCGCCTCGGGCGGGAGCTCCCAGTAGCCCTGCACGCCCAGCGAGTTCTGCGCCGTCACCGCGGCGATGACGCTCATGCCGTGCACGCCGAGGGCGAGCATGGTCTTCAGGTCGGCCTGGATGCCCGCGCCGCCGCCGGAGTCGGAGCCGGCGACGGTCAGCACGCGGGGAGGGGACGAAACGGTCATGGATCTCATCCAACCAGCTTCCACCGGTTTCCGCGGCGCCGTGTCCGTCGGCGGACGGTCGTCACGCGGGGCCGGCGGCCCGGCGCGGCCCCACCCGTCCCCGCTCCGGAACCGCGGTCGCGGAGGCCGCGCTCAGTCCCTCCCGCCGAGCGGGAACGGGAGCGGCAGGGGCGGCTTGTTCCCGCCTC